>CAZTVB010000387.1:0-3295 GCA_964616315.1 uncultured Rikenellaceae bacterium | reverse complement strand
CTATCTTTATTGATTGTGAAAATCATTCCAATAAATGAGCAAACTAGTTGTATATAAAGCTTCTGCTGGTTCAGGAAAGACCTTTAGGTTGGCCGCTGAGTATATAAAAATGGTGGTGGTTGACCCATTATCGTACAAAAAAATATTGGCGGTTACATTTACCAACAAGGCTACAGCCGAGATGAAGGAGCGAATTCTATTCAAACTCTACGGCTTAGCCAATGGCAATGAGCCCGGAATGCTCGAGGTGATTATTGCAGAAACAGGTCTTACAAAGGAAACTATCCAGTTTAAAGCTAAAGAGGCTCTTTCCAACATCCTTCACGATTACTCGATGTTTAGCGTTAGCACAATCGACAGTTTTGTGCAGAGGGTTATTCAGAATTTGCTCTGGGAGATTGGTTTTCACGGCAATAACGATTTACGCTTGGAGTACGAGTCGATTGTTGAAAAGGCTGTTGACCGTTTACTCGACAGCAGTTCCGAGGATATTGAACTATTTGAGCGATTCCAGAACATGATTTACGAGCAACTGGAAGAGGATAAAAGTCCCGATATCCGAAAAATGCTCATCGGTCTGGGGATGAATCTGTACTCGGAGCAGTTCCGCTTGCTTAGCAAGGAACAGTTGGAGTTAATGGGTAGCAAGGAACTCATTACCGCCATTGCCGATTACTCCAAGGCTAGAATCGATGAAATTGCCAGCGAGATAAGTTCTAAAGGAAAGGCTTTATTGGATGAAATTGCCAAGAATGGTTTTTCTATGGAGGATTTTTCCAATAAGAACTCCGGTGTTTATGGATTTATTTCTAAATGCTCAAAATTTAAGCCATATAACGAGATTTTTGAAGTTGGGAAGCGTACCCTTGAAGCACTTGAGACACCTGATGGAGATAATTGGATTAGCAAAGATTTTGTGAAGAAGAATCCAGGACGGGCGGGGTTACTTTTGGAAAATATTGCGAAAAGTTATCATTCCCAACTTTTGGCGATTGTTCAGTATATGGAGAGTAACAAAACTGAGTACTACACCGCATTGTCGGTAAGCAAAAACTTGGATACATTAACGGTTTTCAACGATATTCGCGACAAGGTTAAGGAGATTTTGGCCGAGGAAAACGCAATGATTTTAGCCGATAGTGGCCCATTGCTACGTGAATTTATCAAAGGAAACGATGCTCCTTTTGTGTACGAGAAAATCGGTACACGTTACGATTGCTTTATGCTTGATGAGTTTCAGGATACATCGGTAATTCAGTGGCATAACTTTAAACCACTTATTGGCAATAGTTTGGCGCAGGATGAGTTCAGCATGGTTGTGGGCGATGTTAAGCAGGCTATTTACCGTTGGCGCAACAGCGATTGGCGTATTCTGGCAAATCAAATTGAGAACGATTTTTCGGTTGATGCCCGAAGCCTTACAAAGAATCACCGAAGCCTTTACCAAATTGTTGAGTTCAACAATAATTTTTTCACAAAAACATCGCAGTTCCTGATTGATTGGACAAAGAACCTTTGTGGTGATGATATCTCGGACGAACTGCTTGCGCTAGTGTCGAAAGCCTACGAGAATCCTACGCAAGAATGCAAGTACTCCGATAAAACTTCAGGTTTTGTTGAAATTACCCACTACTCAACCAGCAAGGATGAAGCGGAGGATGAACTTTTGCTTCAAAAGTTCGATAAATTGATTCCCGATTTGGTTAATCGGGGTTACAACATTGGCGATATTGCAATTCTTGTTCGCAAGAAGAGCGAGGGAAAGCGTATTGCCGACATCTTGCTATCGCTTAAGCATAAATACCCTGAAAAGGCTCATCTGTTCAACGTGGTAAGTCAGGATGCATTGCAGCTAAGCGCCTCACATGCAGTGCAACTTTGCGTTGCCGCAATGAGGCTGATTTTAAATTCAACTGACACCCTTTCTGCGGCAATACTATCCAAGGAGATTATGGTTATTGCAGAGCAGAGCATCGATTGGGAATTCACCTTTCTTAATTTCGATATAGAAGCCGAAAAGCAATGGTTAAGCGGTTTGCGAAATCTGCCATTGGTGTCGATGTTCGAGGCAATTCTTCAACGTTATAACCTGCAAGGGATAACAAAAGAGTTACCTTATTTGGCTGTTCTTCACGAACAAATTATCGAAATATCGAGGATTGGAGCTGCATCGTTGCCATACTTTGCGGAATGGTGGGAGGAAAAGAAGGGAAGTCTTGCACTTACAATGCCCGAAAGTGGCGATGCAATCAATATTATGACAATTCATAAATCCAAAGGATTACAGTTCCCTATTGTCATTGTTCCCTATGCAAGTATTGATATTTTCAAGCAGGATTCACGGAAATTGCTGTGGTTAAATGCCGAAAAAGAACCTTACTCAAAATATCCTTTATACCCAATTTCGTATGTAAAACATCTTGGCGATAGCGATTTCAAAGGAGTTTTCCTTGAGGAAAAGGTGCAAACAATGGTGGATAGCATAAATCTGCTATACGTTGCATTTACTCGTCCCGAGGACGAACTATACGTGTTTGTTGGTGCTCCTAAAGTGAATGATGATGCAAAAAACACCTCGGATATTATCCTGTCACCGCTTTCAGAACGTGATGCTAAGGAGATTGAGTGTGAGGTTGAAGGAGACGAAAACCCTATTGCTGTAAAGGAATACTCATTTGGAACACCACAAACCAAAGCAGAAAAAAAGAAAAAAGATGACGATGAGGAGGTTTGGATTCTGGAAAGCTATTCGGTTAGCACAAAACCGATGAAAATTGCTCAACAATTGGAAGCATCGGAGTTTTTCAAGGAGGAAGAATCAAAAATTGTTGCAGGCATTGAGCATGGTAAGTTGATGCACAAACTCTTCTCGATGATTATCACCTCAAACGATATCGACAATGCACTTTACTCGCTCAAAAACGAGGGTGTTATAACAGAATTGCAGGTTGAACCGTTGCAGCAAAACGTGAGCAAAGTTCTGGAGAACCACCCTTTTTTGGATTGGTTTTCAGGCAGATGGATGGTGAAAACTGAAAGCGAAATACTAACCAAAGGTGCTGCAATATATCGTCCTGACAGAGTGATGATTCGCGATAACCAAGCAATTGTGGTCGATTATAAATTTGGAGAGCAACTTCCCAAGCATCAAAAGCAGGTGCAGAACTATATGCAACTAATCGAAGAAATGAATTACGCTGATGTTAAGGGGTATATTTGGTATGTGGATAACGGAGAGTTGGTTGAGGTTGAATAGTCTTTGATTTGATAAAGATTTAAACTAGTTGTACTATAT
>CAZTVB010000386.1:0-3303 GCA_964616315.1 uncultured Rikenellaceae bacterium | reverse complement strand
CGATAAATCCACGCTGCGGTTTGATATATCCGAAATTTCATTTGCAGCAACCCTACTACGCTCAGCCAATTTACGAACTTCGGCTGCAACAACGGAAAAACCTCTGCCGTATTCACCAGCCCTAGCAGCCTCAATTGCTGCATTAAGCGCTAGAATATTGGTTTGTCGTGATATCTCCTCTATTATGGTAATCTTCTGGTTTATCAACTTAATGCTATCGATGCTAGTTCTTGTAGCATCAACAACTTCGCTTAACGTTTTTGTAGTACTTGTGCTTATTTGCTCTGCTTGCTTAGCATTTTCCGAATTATTCTCTATGTTCGATTTAATTTGCTCCATCGATGAGGAAACCTCCTCGGCAACTGCGGCTTGTTTATTTGCATCTTCGGCAAGTTGATTGGAAATACCCTTTACGGCAGTACTTTCGGCCACAAATAGGTCAGAATTTGAATGAATTGTGGTGACAATACTTTTTAAATGCTCTATCATCTTATTTACTGATTTGGCAAGCAAACCAAACTCATCGTTCGTTTTGCATTCTGCATGTAAATTGAGTTCACCTTCCGATAGCCTTGTAGTAATTTGGGTAATACACTGAATAACTTTAACTGAACGAGAAATAAAATAAACTACAAGTAATACCGAAACAACTAAAAGTAAAAATCCAGTAATAATAACTGAGGTTCTGTATTTTTTAATCTCCTTTACAACATGTGCAGCCTCAATATCGCAACCTAACAATGCAATAACTTTTCCATTGGAGTTTAAAATTGGTGCATAGCTGGTTACCATCCAACCGTAGGTTTCGTTATACATTATTTTTGTGTAGGTAATTTGTTTGGTATTAATGGCCTTTTCAATATATGGTAAATCATCATCAACACTCCATTCAGCAATAGAGCCAAATTGTGAATAATCATCGGAGTTTTGGTCTCCTCCTTCAATGGCATACTCGTACTTACCATTACTGTTGAAAAAGAATGTATACAGGTATTTCATTTCAGCCATATCGCGAATTTTCATCAACTCATTTCGCAAATGGTTAGCATAAGCCGATGAATCGTTTCGTTCCTTAATAACTACCTCAAGTGAATCGCCATTAATTGCATGTAATGCAAAATTAACAACGGTTTTGGTATGCTCGCCGTTGAACCTATAGCCAAACTCCGATAGTTTTGAGTAGCTTATTAAGCCTGTAACTACTAGAACTATCAGAATTATTATTGATGTGAGTACCGATAGTTTAGTAACAATTGGGACAAATCTATTCTTAAGCATAGGTTCAATTTTTAAAAGCTTTAAGTTAGTAAAAATTGATATTCATGGCTGAGAGTTTTATCAATTTTTATGTTTTTAAAAAGATATCGGTTAACAAGGATTATTTAAAAGAAGTATTACTTTTGTTTTGAATTTGGTTTCCGCTAGTTGAGTCTTCAACTAAGGAATTAAAAGGGAATCCGGTGAAAAACCGGAGCTGTACCCGCAGCTGTAAGCCTTTATAGGCTTTCTGAACACCTCCGCCACTGTTCCGTTTCATCGGGATGGGAAGGCCTCAGAAAGTAAGGCGAGCCAGAAGACCTACCGATTCGTTGTTTTTAGTATCATAGCTTTCGGGATAAAAAGCGATGTGACTGATTGAGAAATCACCACTTCAATTGTCCAATTACAGCCTAGGAGTAACTTGGTTCTTGCCGAAAGTTTATGGTTGATTTAAAATCTGTATTTGCAGAGTCGTACTGCTTTAGCGTTGCTATTGGCAAAGGTATGACGGGCTGCTCTTGCTGGTTTTAAGTTTTTTGTTTAACCATAAATTTTTTAAAACAATGCGTAAATTATTAATGTTTAGTTTTTCGGTTTTGCTTATTTTAAATGGTTACAGTCAAACCTCCGACTCAATTAAGAAAGTCGATATCGAGGAGGTTCGGATTACCACATCAAGAACTAATACCAAATTAAAGGATATACCCCAAAAAGTAGAGGTTATTAGCGGTGCAAAGATTAAGTCGATTCCATCGGACAACGTTGCTGAGGTTCTGAAAAGAACTAGCAATATTGATATTATTCAGTATCCTGGGTTATCGGCAACTGTTGGTATGCGAGGATTTTCGCCCAGTGCTCATGCAAGGAGTTACACGCTAATACTAATTAATGGAGTTCCCTCAAGCACTTACAACTTGGCAAGTATTAATGCCGATAATGTTGAAAGGATTGAGATTGTGAAAGGCCCTTACTCTGCGCTTTATGGTTCCGATGCTATGGGCGGAGTTATCAACGTTATTACAAAATCGGCCTTAATGAAGGATGAAGTTAGAGTGTCCAATACTATAGGAAACTTTGGCTTAATGACATTTAATGGAGAAATAAATAGAACCATTGGAGCAAATACTGGATTTAGGTTTGGGTTCATACGTACAATTCAGTTTGAGAATTACAGCATTGGCAGTAATAACTTTCTTAAAATGAATAGTAAGGAAGAGGCCATGCTTGATTCTGGGTCGTACGGTGATGTTATGAAAAATTCTACTTATCAAACCAACGAGGTGAGTGCAGCTTTGGAACACCGGTTTAACGAAGGCTGGAGCATAGGAGCCAATGCTATCTACAGTTTTGCGTACGATGTTAGCGTTCCGGGCAATTACTGGGGAACTTACGGTCAGACCAAAAAGGATATTGACAGATTAAATATTACAGTGCCTGTAAAGCGTATAACTGAGAATAATACTTTGGTCTTCTCACCATATTTTAGTCAGGAAAAAAGACAGGATTACGACAACAACACAGACACTGGTTATGTGTCGTTACGCGCTTGGAATAAGGAGTATGGATTTAAGTTTTCCGATAATTTTGAGTTTGGG
The DNA here is from genome assembly GCA_964616315.1 of uncultured Rikenellaceae bacterium. Taxonomy (GTDB): domain Bacteria; phylum Bacteroidota; class Bacteroidia; order Bacteroidales; family Tenuifilaceae; genus SB25. Next base: position 448 of record CAZTVB010000386.1, on the reverse strand, counting down.
CCACTTAAAATGCTTGCAGGGGTCGATTTGGATGTGAATGATTATGACTCGGAGAGGTTCAAAAAAGCCACATCGTCAATAATTGGCACTAATCCTTATCAGCCCGATAACCAAATTGCAAAGTATGCAGTTTTTGCTCAGGCAACTTACTCGAATGGTGGATTATTGATTAATGCTGGAGCTCGATTCGATAATATACATTTTTTAGTAGAGGAGAACGACTTGTTGAAATCAGAAAAATCAAAAAGTAACTATAATGCCTTTAACCCCTCTGCTGGTATTCAGTACACATTTCCTTTTGGACTAAAAGTTCACAGTAGTATTGGTAAAGCGTTTTCTGTGCCCGATGCATTTAAAGTTGCTGGTTTTTACAGTGTTTCAGAGTACTTCGCTGATTGGGATTTTTGGTGGATTCAAAATTATAAGGGTAATCCTGATTTAAAACCAG
>CAZTVB010000385.1:0-3317 GCA_964616315.1 uncultured Rikenellaceae bacterium | reverse complement strand
ATAATTATCTGTACGTTAAATTTTTTGAATTATTGGCGTTTTACTATTTTTACAAAAAAATTGTTAATACTATAATTTATGGCAACTACTGCAGATTTTAGAAATGGATTGTGCATTTTATACAATGGTAAAATCTATACTATAGTACAGTTTCAGCATGTAAAACCAGGAAAGGGAGGCGCTTTTGTTCGTACAAAACTTAAGAATTTAGAAACTGGGAAAATTATTGAGAATACATTCAATGCTGGGGTAAAGGTGGATACTGTTCGTGTTGAGCGTCGTCCATATCAGTTCCTTTATAAGGATGAATTGGGTTACAACTTTATGCATCAGGAAACCTTTGAGCAGGTTAGTTTAAATGGCGATTTAATTGAGAATAACGATTTGCTCAAAGAGGGTCAAGGTGTTGAAATGATGGTTGATGCTGAGAAGGAAAATATCCTAACTTGCGAGCTTCTTCCCTTTGTTGAAATGGAAGTTACTTATACCGAGCCAGGTCTAAAAGGTGATACAGCCTCGTCAACTGCGCTTAAGGCAGCAACCGTTGAAACTGGTGCAACTATTCAAGTACCCTTGTTTATCAATATTGGCGACAAAATTAGGATTGATACACGCACTAGAGAATATTACGAAAGGGTAAAGTAGCATTTAACTGCTTCTTTTGAACTTTTAATTCTTTAGTATTGCATTCCCCATTATTTTTGATTAACTTATTCCTCTTTTGGAGTAAGTTAATTTTTTAAATAAAAAATTGTTAGGGATATGTCTATAGCCGCTTCGCAGAACCGACTAAAACTTAGTACTTTCAAACTTAACGCTCTTCTTGGTATGGCGCAAGCCATAAGTGCTGAACTTAAAACCGAGGAGATACTGGATAGGTTTAGGGTTATCCTTAACGATGATTTGGGGATAGATAGAATCCTTTTATTCAAAAAAGAGGAGACATCATGGGAGTTACTTCTTAACAGTAACTGCCCTTTATCGGCTGTTGAGCAGATTGTTGTGGAGAGAGATTTGCTCCCGTTTCAGGAGATAACCTTTGTTGGGGCTGCCGAAAATCCTGCGCTTTTAGAACTTGATATTATAATCCCTGTAATCCAGAATAATGTTCCTGTTGGCTACGTACTAATTGGCGATACCAATGAGTATGAAAAGGGCGTGAGCGCTACAATCAGGCATTTGAACTTTGTACAAACGCTCTCCATTATAATCTTTGTTGCCATTGAAAACTTAAGATTATTCCATAAGAGTCTGCAACAGGAGGCCATGCGCAAGGAGTTGGAATTGGCATCGAAAATGCAGAATATGCTTATTCCATCACCTGAGAGTATGCCTCGCTACGAGAACATTAAGATATCATCGTACTATAATCCACACTTTGAGGTTGGTGGCGATTACTACGATGTTATTCCTTTAAGCGATAAAGAGTTTGGTTTCTGTATAGCCGATGTTTCTGGAAAGGGAATTTCTGCCGCTTTACTGATGTCAAACTTTCAGGCTAACCTTAGGGCATTATTTTCAGCAGAGATTCCTTTAACCAAGTTGGTGGATAAGCTAAACGAACGGGTTATGGCTACCGCTAAGGGCGAAAAGTTCATCACAATCTTTATAGGACGGTATAATTTTGAGAAAAAAAGTTTGGAGTATGTAAATGCTGGTCATAATCCTCCCATACTGTTTACTAAAAATACAAAACAGACTTCTTTTTTGACAAACGGCTGCGTAGGGTTAGGTATGCTTGATGATATTCCCGTGATGAATCTTGGCTCAATACATATAACTCAACCCACTAAACTTATTTGTTACACCGACGGTTTGGTTGAAAGTATTAAGAATGATAAGGTTGAGTACAATACAAGAATTGTGGAGGATTTTATTGTTAACTTCGACAATATCACAGAAAATATTAAAAAAATTGCCGAGGCTAGGGGTGTTAACAGCAAGGAAGATTCTCAGATTTTCGACGATATCTCTATTCTTGGCTTCGAATTCCTGTAAACCTATACTTTATATCCATTGCAACTACAAAGGCTATGAAGCCCCAAAAGATTGCTGCAATTTTATCCATATCTAGGAAGTTGTTCAGAATACCATGAAAAACATAGGTAGATAGACCTATCAGCGCTCCCAAAACAAGAAGTCTTTCTTCAAAATTAGTATTTAGTTTAAGCAGCTTAAATCCCCTATAAAAAACAAGAACCAAGATTAAAATGTACCCCAAAACCCCTGGCCATCCTGCCTCTGCCATAAGGCCTAAATATTCACTATGAGCATTTCCTTTTTGTCCAAGGTTAGAGCTCTCGTTTGTTTTTAGGAACGAAGGTTGGTATGGTGCGTACTGAAACATGTAGGTTCCTGGTCCCCATCCAAAATTTGGTTTTTCCTCAATCATTCTAACGGCCGATACCCATCTGTTTAATCTTTCCACGTTGGAATCATCGGTTTTGATGTTGGCAATTGAATGCAGATGCTCTTGCAAATTTCCACTCGATGCGGTTTGGTTGTTATTTAACCACCACGATATTCTATCCTGAAAAGTAAATGCTAAGGCAACTAAAGTAAAGGTTATTAGTAGTATTGTTCTGATTTTAATCTTAAGCCACCAAACAAACCAAATTCCAATTCCAAATATTAGGCTCAACCATGCGGCTCTAGAGTATGAAAGAACTAACGCAGAAGTAAGGAGCATTGCAAGTGCAGTTAATAGCCATTTTATCTTTTTTGACTTTGCAGTAAAAGTAAAACTGACCACAATAGGTATTACAAATGCAATAGCCGCACCGTAGGAGGTGTGGTCAGTAAAATATGGGTTGCAAGCACCATGTGCCGAGAATTTACTGAACAAACCCCTCTCGTACTGAGTTTTAAGACTGATAAGAATAACAACAAATAATCCTCCAAGATATCCTCCTGTATAAAGCAAAAAATTTCGGCCATTGCGTTGGAAAAACAAGTAAGCGATGTAAAAGAAAACAGCAACAAACCATATTCTTACTAGGGTGTATTTAAATGAAACCACAGGCATTACGCTTCCAAACGAGGTAATGAGTAGCCAACCTAGATAGAATAGAATTGCCCAGAAAACTGGATGATTGGTGAGTCTTAAATCGAAATTGCGATTTAGCAAGGATTTTGCGATTATTAGGAGTAAAAAGAAAAGGATTAGAGGTTCTGTAGGTACCCAAAAATCAAAATCGAGCCCTCCTATATATTCGCTTAACGGAATAGATAAGGGAGTTAAAAATATCAATGTAAAATAAAATTTCTCCGGAAAAAGAACTAAAAGAATTACCCCGATAAATAGAAATGGTAAATAG
>CAZTVB010000384.1:0-3324 GCA_964616315.1 uncultured Rikenellaceae bacterium | reverse complement strand
CCTACAAAATCGGCTATATCCTGTATTTCGGGATTCTGATAGTAGTGCGCAAGAATAACAGCATTCTTCTCCCTCTTCAACTTATTTATTTCATCGATTAAATTTATTGAACTATCTAAATTTTCATCGACATAACCTAAGTTATCAACATTACTATTATTCATTTTCTTTTTAAGTTTTTAAATAAATAAAACAATATGATTATGAATAGCTGTTAATTCGGTTCAAAACAAAATTGTAATTCGTTTGCAAAAATGCTTATTAAAATTGGGATAACAAATTGTTAACACCAAAAACCAGATAATGTTTGCTGAAACACAGGCCAATTCAAACTTTATTAACAACTGTTAACAATGCCAACTGTTGAATTTTTTATCCAAATTAACAACCCCCAGAATTGTTGATAAGAGCGGTGAAAAGTTCTATGAAAAACTTATGGTTGTCTATTGGTATTTTCGGCAATGTTTATATATAGGGTTAGGGTTATCCGCTCCAAAAAAATTTACTGAAAACAATCAACAAAAATTTCAACATTAATTAAACACCTATTCTGGAGTTACTAACAGGCATAAATTTTGTGTTGATACTAACGATTGCTTATAAAATTCGTTAATGATTCCAACAAAAACAACTAATTTTGACAAAACAAATTAGCAGTAGAATGCACCTTTACAGACCAATAAGGAGATATGTGTTGCTGGCTTTGCTGGTTGTATCGCACATAAGTTTAATACACGCCCAAACCGATACCTTAGTTACCAAAAAGGATACAGCCAAACGATACTTTATTGCCTTACCAATTGGCTTTTATGGCGAGGAGACAAGTTTTGGCTTTGGCGGTTCGGCTGGTTACTATTATAGGTGTAAGGATAATAAGATATCGAGTTTACAGGGAAACGCTGTTTACACGCTAAAGAACCAAGTAAGTTTAACCGTATTACCCAAAATATATACAAGCACTCGCGATTTTTATTACTCAGGACACCTAAAGGTGAACTACTACCCCGATAAGTTTTTTGGAATAGGGCGAAACACAAATGACACCTTGGAGGAAAACTACACATCGAAGGATTTCTCGGTATTGCTGCAGCGCCAACGAATACTTTTTGATGTAATGATGATAGGTGTTCAGGCTCAGGTTAACTACTACCAAGCCGTTGATATTAAGAAGGACGGATTGCTAGCACAAGGAGTTATGGGGATGAACGATAAGTTCACATCAGGATTAGGCCTATTAATGACCTGGGACACCCGCGATAATATGTTTTACGCAACCGACGGCGAGTTTTACAAAGCATCGCTGATGGTTTACAGCAAAGCCTTTGGTAGCAACCTTAATGTAACAAGATTAACGGTAGATTTGCGCAATTTCTACGCATTGGGCGGTAAGCACATTATAGCATTGCAGGTTTATGGCGATATGACCTGGGGTGATACTCCATTCCAAATAATGCCCTCGCTGGGCGGAAGCGATATACTTAGGGGCTACTACAAAGGACGTTACCGAGATAAAATGATGATTAACGCACAGGCCGAGTACCGATTCCCTATATATAAATGGTTAAAGGGAACTGCCTTTGTAGGTGCTGGCGATGTAGCAAACGATTTGGACCGCTTTGATATTTCCCAATCCAAACTAGCATATGGAGCCGGACTAAGAGCAAGGGTGAATCCTGTAAATGTTCACCTGCGTTTTGATGTTGCTTTTACACGTGATAGAGAACCCGCGTTTTACTTTACGGCTTCGGAAGCGTTTTAATACAGACGGAAGATTTCAGACACAAGACATTAGATAAAGAAAGACCTCCATTCGGAGGTCTTTTCATTATATGAGAGAAAAAACTTACATCATTGTCGATTCAACTTCGTCAACAGTAATTGGAATGCGCTGTCCTAGAATTCTGCAACCTTTGTCGGTAATTAGAATATCGTCCTCTAGGCGGATTCCACCAAAGTTAGCGTAATCGGCTAGTTTGGCGTAGTTAATGAACGACTCGTTGATTTTCTCTGATTTCCACTTCTCTATAAGCGCAGGGATAAAGTAAATACCGGGCTCAACGGTTAGCACAAATCCTGATTGTAAGCGACGTCCGCAACGCAGGTAAGCGGTACCAAATTGGTCGGAGCGGGTAATTTCGTCGTCGTAACCAACGTTGTTTTCGCCTAAATCCTCCATATCGTGAACATCGAGTCCCATCATATGGCCCAAGCCGTGAGGGAAGAATAATGCGTGAGCGCCATTGGCAACCGCATCATCAACATTACCTTTCATTAGGCCAAGAGCCGAAAGACCTTCAACAATAACCTTTGCTGATGCTTTATGAACATCTAAATAAGGTATGCCCGGTTTGGCAATTTCAATTGCTTTATTGGTTGCTGCAAGTACAACGTTGTAAATATCCTTTTGTTGCTGGGTGAATTTACCTCCAACTGGGATAGTTCTGGTATTATCCGATGCGTAGTGCGAAACCGACTCTGCACCAGCATCAACCAACAACATACGACCTTGCTGTAGAATTTGAGAGTGGTCGTGGTTGTGAAGCGTTTCGCCATTCTGCGATAGAATTATTGGGAACGATGGCATTGAACCGTGCGCAACGGTAATACCTTCAATGAAACCAGCAATCTCGCGCTCCGATGCACCTACTTTAGCCATTTTCATGGCAGTTGTGTGCATCTTATATCCAATGGCACAAGCTTTTTCAATCTCTTCAATCTCGCAAGCCTCTTTAATAGAGCGTAGGCTAACGATAGCCTTAATAAACTCTAACGAGGTGTAAGTTTTGATAAACGATTGGTTTACACCAAGTAAACGCTCAAGCGTTAGGATATTCTCGGCACGGTATGGAGGAATAATGTGAATTTTCCGACCATGGCGGATAGCGCGTGAAATAGTAGTGTTCAGTTCCTTTAAAGGATGAGTTGAAAGAACGCCAACCTTTTCGCCTAACTCTTTAAGCTTGGGTTGAGGGCCCATCCAGATGATATCGTCGATATCGAAATCGTCGCCGTAAAGGCAATCCTTACCATCTTCAATATCGATAATACCAATTAAATTGGGAACATCGAGACCAAAGAAGTATAGGAAATTACTATCCTGACGGAAATGGTAGGTGTTGCTAGGATAGTTCATTGGACTCTCGGTATTACCCATAATTATGGCGATACCCGACTTGATTTTCTTTCGTAGTTTTAATCTACGGTCGATATAAACTTGCTTTTCAAACATGATTGAAAAATTAATTTTAGATTTGTTGCTCTAAAGGTAATGCCAAAACAGGAAAAATTCAAATGATAAAATTCATAAAACGACATATTAACTCT
>CAZTVB010000383.1:0-3329 GCA_964616315.1 uncultured Rikenellaceae bacterium | reverse complement strand
GTTTAGAATGATTTTAAATTTGTGTGTATAATTTTTGATTTACATCTCAATTAATATTTTTGGGAAAATTCCAAACAAAAAACCATTAAAACTGAAATACCTATGAAAAGAAAAATGTTTTTAAGCGCATTAGTTGTTGGGTTAGGTTTGTTAATCCCATTTACAGGATTCGGACAAACAATGAAAGAGGCTGTTGATGCTTATAACCGCGCAGCTACAACCTACAAGCAAGATCCCAAAGCAGCTTTAGATAATTTGAATAAAGCAATTCAAATTTGTGAGCAGCTAGGTGAAGAGGGCATTGAAGTTAAAACAAATTCAGAAAGCCTTATACCTTCTGTTTACTTCGAAATTGCAATGGCTCAGTACAAACAAAAGGATTTACAGGGAACTCTCGATAACCTTGAGAAAGCTGAAGAAACTGCTGTAAAATACAACGTAGGAACAGTAAAAACCCGCGTTGAAAAAACCATCCCAAAACTCTACAATGTAATGGGAAACAACAAGTTTAAAGAAAATAAGTTTGAAGAAGCTATTGCTAACTATACCAAGGCTTTAAACTTTGTACCTGATTTTGTTGATCCACATTTGGGTATTATGTTATCGTATGAGAAACTTAACAATGAAACTAAAATGTTGGAGTTCATCGACAAAACTATTGAAGTGGCTAAAAAAGTAAATGACATTAAAACTGCAGACGAAACTGCAATTAAAGCAAAAAACTATTTCTTAAAGAGCGCTGATGATGCTCAAAAAACCAAGAAATACGAAGATGCTATTGCCGCATTAAACAACTCTCTTAAATATGATAGTAACGACAACGATGTTTACCGTTTACTTGCAGTTAACTACAATAGAGTTGAAAAATGGAACGAAGGTATTGGTGCTGCCTTAAAAGCAATTGAATTAAAAACTGGAACTGCTGACGAAAAAGCAGAACTTTATTTCCTACTAGCTACTGCTTATCAAAAAATTAACGATAACGCAAAGGCTTGTGAGGCATATAAAAATGCAGCTTTTGGTACTTTCAAGTTAAATGCCGACTATCAAATTCAACAATTGAAATGTCAATAGTTTAAACTATTTTATTTCTAACTTTGCAGGGCTGCTTATCAATGGGCAGCCCTTCATTTTTTGTTATGTATAAAAAAAATAAATATCGAATAGTTTTTTCGGATGTCGACGGCACCCTACTCAACAAGGAAAGGGAATTATCAAATACTACCACAAGTAAAATAATAGCCATTAAGCAAGAACATAACGTAACTTTTGTAATGGTCTCTGCCCGAATGCCCGAAGGAATGCTCCATTTATACCAACAAATAGGCTTGAATTCGCCTATAATCTGTTACAATGGAGCATTAATTCTAAAAAGCATGGAGGGCGGATTCAGCCATGAAAATATAATTCGAAGCGATTCCATTGATATCGAAGTAGCCACAAACCTATTCCTAAAAGCAAAAGAAACAAACCTACATTTTGGATTATTCTCCGAGAATGAATGGTATGTTAATTTTGCCGATGAATGGACTCTTCGCGAAGAGAATAATACCAGGGTTAAAGCAATAGTCAATCCAAACATTGAAACACTAATTGATGGATTAACACTAAAAAAGCAGCCTATCCATAAATTAATGATTATGGGTAATGCTAATGCCATTGACGAATTCATCAATTATTCCAACCACCATTTCAGCAAAAGGGTAACTAACTATAGGTCAAAAGATAATTATATTGAAGTATCGCCCATAAACTCAAACAAGGCTATTGGTTGCGAATTTTTGCTTAACCATTTGGGATTTTCAAATACTAACGCTGTTGCCTTTGGCGACAACCACAACGATATTGAAATGATTAAGGCTGTTGACTTTGGAGTGGCTATGGAAAATGCTCCTGAAATTTTAAAGCAGGCCGCCAAGCATATTGCCCCTACAAATTTAAACGATGGGGTTGCTTATACACTCAACGAAATATTTAAATAGATGCCTAGAATCTTAGAATTACTTGCCCCCGCAAAGGACTTGCAAACTGGAATTGCTGCAATTAAACACGGCGCCGATGCTGTTTATATTGCTGCCGACAGGTTTGGCGCAAGGGAAAAAGCAGGCAATTCTATTGATGACTTAGAAAAGTTAGTCGATTTTGCGCATCAATACTTTGCTCGGGTTTATGTAACGGTAAACACCATAATCTACGAGGAAGAACTTAACGATGTTAAAAAGTTAATAAACGACCTTTACCGAATAAATGTAGATGCAATAATTATTCAGGATTTCGCAATCCTCAACATGGACATCCCTCCTATTGCAATACATGCCAGCACACAAATGCACAACAACTCTCCCAAAAAAATTCAATTTTTAGAAACTCAAGGAATAGAAAGAGTTGTTTTGCCCAGAGAACTCTCTATTACAGAGATAATTGATTTCCACGCAAACACAAATGCCGAGTTGGAGTGTTTTATTCATGGTGCGCTTTGTGTTTGTTACAGCGGACAATGCTATATGAGCCAGGCTATAACTGGCCGAAGTGCAAACCGTGGGGCATGCTCACAACCATGCCGTTCCGCTTACGATTTGGTCGACTCCGATGGCAATATCCTTGTTAAGAACAAACATTTGCTTTCTTTAAAGGATTTGAACTTATCGCAACATATCCATCAACTTATTGATGCGGGAATAACCTCGTTCAAGATTGAAGGGAGAATGAAGGATGTCGCCTACGTAAAAAACACCGTGGCATTCTACAGCTCACTGATAAATAAAATTATTTCAACAAAGCCCGATTACAAAAGACTCTCTTCTGGCCGATGCGAATATTCCTTTACCCCCGACCTTGAACGCACCTTTAATAGAGGGTTCACTAAACATTTTGTTGATGGACGAATATCTGGGCAGGCATCGTACCATAGCCAGAAATCCATTGGGAAGCAACTAGGCAAAGTTATGCAAGTGGGTATAGGTTGGTTTACTATTGACTCATCTGAGCCTATAAGCAATGGCGATGGATTATGCTTTTTTAACTCAAAAGGCGAATTAAATGGTTTTTTGGTAAACTCCACATCACAAAATAAAATATACCCAAACCAAGAGCCAGCAGACCTAAAAACTGGAATAATAGTTTACAGAAACTCCGATTTTTCGTTCGATAAGGCAATGAAAGGAGAATCATCTACCCGAAAAATATCAGTATCGATCTCTGTAAAGCAAGATAATGGTAAATTACAATTTTATGCGACTGATGAAGATTTAATTCGTTACGAATTATCAATAGACGACAACTTTGAATTGGCTAAAAATCCACAACTTGCTACCAGTAATCTCATAAAT
>CAZTVB010000382.1:0-3333 GCA_964616315.1 uncultured Rikenellaceae bacterium | reverse complement strand
ATAACAACAACATCGCCAACCTTAACGCCAACAAGTTTCTTGCGCTCAGCCTCATCGGCAACTAGAGCTACAGAAATTGAAGCACCCTCAACTGTAACACCATTCTCGCGTGGCGACTCATCCTCGTTTAGTTCAGAAAGAGTTGCTTTAACAAGACCTTTATCGTCGGTTTTCTTAACTGGCTCGTATTTTCCGTGACGGTGACGATGACTGTCAGAGAAGTTCTTTCTAATTTCGTCGTTAGCAAGGATTGTATAGTAAGGGAATTTGTCCTTTTTGCCGAATTTTAAATCGAACTCAGGAGCAATGCCTAAATCCCAAGCAAGTTCGAAACTTTCCTCTGTATCCCAGTTGATTTTCGATTGATTCTCGCTTGGAAGTGGCTCACCAAGAGTTCTGATTTTATTCTCCTGAATAAAATCGAAAAGTTTATCGCTAGCCATTCTGGAAACTTCCTCAACCAAAATATACTTGTAGTACATTTTGTGGATTAATGACTCAGGAGCCATACCCGGACGGAATCCTTTGATAACAGCTTTTTTGCGTTGCTCTTTTAGGGCTTTACTAACCTTATCGGCGTAATCGGCCTTCTCAATACTAACGCGCACTGTGGTATTTAGTGCATCGATATCCTCTCTTACTATATTCATTGTTGATATATTTAATTGCTTTAATACTAGGATTTTTGCTCAAAATGCAATGTGGAAATTTTGAGGGTGCAAATGTAGGAAAATGCACTTTAACAAACAAGTAGAATGTTTAAATAGTTGACAGTTAAAGGTTGATAACTGATGGTTGTTGGGTTAAATCTTGTTAAAAGCAAAGAAGTTGATAATACATCTTACAGAAACCTCTTTTCGCCTGATTTGTAATACAGCACATCAACTTTTTCGGCAGTAACAAGGCAGCCATATCGCATAGTTTCAAGCATTGGCTTGATAGAGTTGAAGAAGGATAACACTTTTGATTCCTCATCAACAATCTCTAACACAACAGGGACTTTTTCCGATACTTCCCAAAATTTATAGGAATGGATAACCGAGCTGGCACCGTAACCAATAATCCCCTTAAGAGCAGTTGCACCAGCCAATCCGAATTCTCTAGCTTGATAAACCAACTGCTCGCTTAGGAGTGAATTGTCAATTTTATCGGTAGAACTAATATAGATTCTTAACCTAAGTGCTGTTGAGTTATTTTTCATGGCTAGAAGATTTGAGTTGTAATAAATCTACCTACAAATACTGCTACTAATCCTAAAAAGAAACTAAGTGTAATATATAGCGATACTGATAAAAACTCACGACCCTGAAGCAGAAGAAAAGCATCGTTGCTAAGCGACGAGAATGTTGTAAAGCCACCACACAGACCAACAGTTAGAAATAAACGCCATTCGGGTGTAAGAATATTGCTCCGCTCCGAAAGTCCAAAAACCAATCCAATTACAAAACTTCCAATAATGTTTACCGTAAACGTTCCCCATGGAAACTGCGATGCAGTTTGTACCTGAAACCATCGGGTAACTATAAACCGCAGCACAGAGCCAATAAAACCGCCCAAACCAACTATCAGAATTGAACGAAGCATAAAAAAGAAATTAATCAGGATGTAAATTTACAAATTGCAGGCATCAACCTTTACAGAATCCTTACTACTCAGCTTGACAGCGTATTTTTGAAAAACGAGAATCGTCGAATTTATATCCTTTTCTCAATGAGGTAAATGATTCTTCTTGCAATTTCATTTTGCCCATTTTTTCAACCTTGTAGAGTTTCCAAAGTGGAGCATTTTCATTCTCGATATGTCCACCAACCTGATAGGCAAGCAAAACCATACTGCCTGTATCTTTGTGCGTCCCTAGAATATAAGGCTCAACAATTCTGATTTGTGCGTCGTACATAAACTCTATCAAAAGACGTTCTCTTATTGCTTCGCAAATTTTTGTTTCCATAGTTTTTTCGTATTGCGGCAAAGGTACTCCTTTTTTGCGAGAATTTTTTACTTGAAATTTGTGATAGGTTGATAGGATTATACTTCGAATCCAATAAAAGTAACATCATCAATTTGGTCAATCTTTTTTCCGCTTGGGTTTACCCACTCCTCAAACTTTTCCCTTATTTGAATCCCTTGCTCAAATATATTGATATTACCAGTTTCCATTATTAGATTCTTGAGGTTTTTGGACATAAACTTTTGCTGGTTAGGGCCGCCAAACTGGTCAACAATACCATCGCTGAAAAGATATAGCCTGTCGCCTTTGTTCAGCTGTAGTTTATGGTTGCTGAATGGATTTATGTAAGTGTGAATTGCCACAGGCATTCGGTCCTGCTTTACCTCTAGGAATATACCGTTAGAATGCTCTACGATTTTCTGTTTGTTTTCGTCAGTAATCTCAAATGGTAAACTGTTTGTATTGGGTCTGAAAATGTAAAGGGGATTATTTGCTCCAGCCCATTGGCATTCAAGGGTTTTCATGTTGATGGAAACCAGTGACATATCCATTCCGTCCTTCTGTGAACTGTTCTCGGCCGATTGCTTTAGGGCTTGAATAATTGCTTGGCGGAGTTCGTCGAGGATTAAGCTTGGGGTGATAACTGATAGTTTTCCCACAATTTCGTTAAGGAGCGATATGCCAAGCATACTCATAAATGCTCCTGGCACACCGTGTCCTGTACAGTCGGCCACCGTAATAACCACAGTGTCGTTAACTTTCATTGCCCAGTAAAAATCACCGCTAACAACATCTCGTGGGTAAAAAATTATGAAATGGCCTGGAAGTATCTGCTTTATCAATTTATTGCTGGGAAGCATTGCCTGCTGTATGCGTTGTGCATAGTTAATGGATGCTCTTATATCGTTGAGGATGTCTTCAATCTTATCTTTTTGAATTTGAATTTGTTCCTTTTGTTCCACAACTTCTCGGGTACGTTCGGCGACTATCTCTTCGAGTCGTTTGTTTTGTGCTCTTAACCTTTGTGTATTGAGGCGAATTAATATGATTATAGCAGAAATCAAAAGAATAAAGTATAGTATATAAGCCCATGTAGTGCGGTAAAAAGGAGGAAGAACACGGAACGAGATGTGTATTGGCTCGCTTTGGTCGCCTTGAATATTTTCAGCGTAGGCTATAATTGTGTAGTTTCCTTCCCATAAATTTATTAAAGAAATTACACCATTTTCGGATTCTTTAAATGTCTCACTTTTGGTAGTGCTTTGTTTCCAGAAAAATTTTGGTTTGTTTGAATTGTCAATGTAGTTGGATGTTAAATGGATTTCTAAGGAATTTTGGTTGTGAGGAATTACGAAACTGGGATAATCGTTGGAATCGCCATGCCA
>CAZTVB010000381.1:0-3335 GCA_964616315.1 uncultured Rikenellaceae bacterium | reverse complement strand
TTATGATTCCTAACATGTACAAAATTGCTGGAGAGTTACTTCCAGGTGTTTTCCATGTTTCGGCTCGTAGTTTAGCAGCCCAAGCTCTTTCAATCTTCGGCGACCATAGCGACGTTATGAGTGCCCGCCAAACTGGTTTTGCAATGCTTGCTACTGGTAGCGTTCAGGAGGTTATGGATTTAGCAGCGGTTGCTCACTTAGTTTCAATTAAATCTCGTGTTCCATTCGTTCATTTCTTCGATGGCTTCAGAACTTCTCACGAGATTCAGAAGGTTGAAATTCTTGAGAATGAAGATTTGGCTCCACTTGTTGACCAAAAAGCACTACAAGCATTCCGCGACAGAGCACTTAACCCAGAGCATCCTGTTACCCGCGGTACAGCTCAAAACCCTGACATCTACTTCCAATCACGCGAAGCTGCTAACAAGTTCTACGATGCAGTTCCCGATATGGTTGAGGAGTACATGAAGGAGATTACCAAACTAACTGGTCGCGAGTATCACCCATTCGATTACTATGGCGATAAAAACGCTGAGAACATTGTTATTGCAATGGGTTCTATCACCGACACCTTGAAGGAAGTTGTGGATTACCTAATGGCAAAAGGCGAAAAGGTTGGATTGGTTTGCGTTCACCTATACCGTCCTTTCTCTGCTAAGTATTTCTTTAATGCAATGCCAAAGTCTGTTAAACGCATTTGCGTTCTTGACAGAACTAAAGAGCCTGGTGCTAATGGCGACCCGCTATACCTAGACGTGAAGGATTTATTCTACGGAAAAGAAAACGCTCCTGTTATTGTTGGTGGTCGTTACGGATTGAGTTCAAAGGATACAACTCCTGCTCAAATGATTGCCGTTTTCGACAATCTTAAGATGAAAGAGCCAAAGAATCAGTTCACAGTTGGTATTGTTGACGATGTTACTTTCAAATCGTTACCAGTTGGTGCTGAAATCAACCTAGCTTCTAAGGGTACATTCCAGGCTAAATTCTACGGATTAGGTTCCGATGGTACTGTTGGTGCCAACAAGAACTCAATCAAAATCATTGGCGATAACACTGATAAGTACAGCCAAGCATATTTTGCTTACGACTCTAAAAAATCAGGTGGTATAACTGTTTCTCACTTACGTTTTGGCGACCAACCAATTCGCTCGCCTTACTTAGTAAACACTCCAGACTTTGTTGCATGTCACGTTCCATCATACCTTGGAAAATACGACATGCTTAAGGGTCTTCAAAAGGGTGGAACCTTCCTTCTAAACACAATTTGGGATGTTGAGGAAACTAAGGAGAAACTACCAAACTCTATCAAAAAATATTTAGCGGAAAACAATATCAATTTCTACATTATCAACGCAACTAAAATTGCTGATGAAATTGGTCTTGGAAACCGTACTAACACCATTATGCAGAGCGCATTCTTCAAAATTGCAAACGTAATTCCTTACGAATTAGCAGTTAAGCAAATGAAGAAGGCCATCGAAAAATCGTACGGACGCAAAGGTGAAGAAGTACTTAAGATGAACAACGCCGCTGTTGATAAAGGTGGCGAAGTTATCAAGATTACCGTACCTGCAGAATGGGCTAAACTTGTAGCTGAAAAACAAACAGCCATTGCTGGTGCGCCAGAGTTCATCAACAATGTGGTTAATCCTATCAACCTACAAAAAGGCGATGACCTACCAGTAAGCGCATTCCTTGGTCGTGAAGATGGTACTTTCCCTGCAGGAACAACCCGTTACGAGAAACGTGGTATCGCTGTTCACGTTCCTGAGTGGATTGCCGACAACTGTATTCAGTGTAACCAGTGTGCTTACGTTTGTCCTCACGCTGCTATTCGTCCATTCCTTTTAACTGACGAGGAACTTAAGAATGCTCCAGCCGACACTAAAACAGTTAAAGGTAACGGTGGCGTTAAGGATTACAACTTCCGTGTGCAGGTTAGCGTACTAGATTGTACTGGTTGCGGAAACTGTGCAGATATCTGCCCTGCTAAAACTAAAGCATTAGTAATGCAGCCGCTTGAAAGCCAAATGGCGGAAGCTCCTCGTTTCGACTACATGCACGAGAAGGTTGGCTACAAAGATATTCTTGGAAAAGAAAAGTCTGTTAAGAATAGCCAATTTGCTCAGCCATTATTCGAGTTCAGTGGAGCCTGCGCAGGTTGCGGTGAAACTCCATATATTAAAGCCGTTACTCAACTTTACGGCGATAGAATGATTGTTGCTAACGCAACTGGTTGTTCGTCAATCTATGGTGGTTCTGCTCCATCAACCCCTTACTGTGCAAACAACGAGGGACGTGGTCCAGCTTGGGCTAACTCATTGTTTGAGGATAACGCTGAGTACGGATTTGGTATTGCCACTGGTGTTGATAAACTACGTCAACGCATTGAGCGAAAACTAAACGAGGTAATTAATGGTAATTTCTCTGAAGCAACAAAAGAAGCTTCTAAAGAGTGGATTGCTGGCAAAAACAACGCTGAACAATCTAAGGCTGCATCGATTAAATTAGTTGCTGCCCTAGGAAAAGAGAACAACCCATTGGCCAAAGAACTTCTTGATATGAAACAGTACTTCGAGAAGAAATCTGTTTGGATATTTGGAGGTGATGGTTGGGCTTATGATATTGGATATGGCGGACTTGACCACGTTCTTTCAACTGGCGAGGATGTTAACGTGCTTGTAATGGATACCGAGGTTTACTCCAATACTGGTGGACAAGCATCAAAATCAACTCCAGTTGCTGCTGTTGCGAAATTCGCTGCATCGGGTAAGAGAGTTCGTAAGAAAGACCTTGGAATGATGGCAATGTCTTACGGTTACGTTTACGTTGCACAGGTTGCAATGGGCGCTGACCACAACCAGTACTTCAAAGCAATCAAAGAAGCTGAAGCTTATCCAGGACCTTCTCTAATTATAGCTTACTCTCCATGTATCAACCATGGCATCCGTAAGGGTATGGGTGCAACTCAAAACGAGGCTAAACTTGCAGTTAAGAGTGGTTACTGGCACTTGTATCGCTTCAACCCAATGTTGGAGGCTGAAGGTAAGAATCCTTTCCAATTAGACTCTAAGGAGCCAGAATGGAATATGTTCCAGGATTTCTTGAAGAGCGAGGTTCGTTACACATCGTTACAACTATCGTTCCCTCAAGAAGCTGGAGAACTATTCAAAGCTGCTGAGGATAATGCTAAGTGGAGATACAACTCTTACAAGAAACTAGCAGGAAACAACGAATAGTATGTTCAATGTATTTTATGAGGAAGGAGCCGAAATGGCTCCTTCTTTTTTTTTGCCTGACAGATAATTTATTACAGATAATTATTACTTTAG
>CAZTVB010000380.1:0-3343 GCA_964616315.1 uncultured Rikenellaceae bacterium | reverse complement strand
GAAGTGACAAAAATATGAACAAAAAAATTACTTTTGCGGCTGAAATTTATCATCTGATGTTTATCAGGTGAAATTTTTTTCTTTGCGATTGAAAACACTATTTATTAACTAAATTTTAAAACTATGTCTGATATTGCAACAAGAGTAAAGTCAATTATCGTTGACAAACTCGGAGTAGACGAGAACGAAGTAACTCCAGAAGCAAGCTTTACCAATGATTTAGGTGCTGATTCACTTGACACCGTTGAGTTAATTATGGAATTCGAGAAAGAATTCAACCTTTCTATTCCAGACGATGAGGCTGAAAAGATTGGTACTGTTGGAGATGCTATCAATTACATCGAAAGCCACAGCAAGTAATATCAAAAATTAAAAAATTCTTACAAGCAAACTAGTTTTAAACTAAAATTTCACTTTATGGAAATGAAGCGTGTTGTAGTTACAGGTGTTGGTACAATTAACCCTTTAGGTAACAATATTCAAGAGTATTGGACTAACCTCGAGAACGGGGTGAGTGGTTGTGAACTAATTACCAGTTTCGACACATCCAAGTTTAAAACTAAATTTGCCTGCATGGTAAAGAATTTCGACCCAAATAATTACTTCGACCGTAAAGAGGCAAAGAAGATAGATCCTTACACCCAGTTTGCGCTGGTGGCTGTAGACGAGGCTATGAAGGATGCTGCTTTTAACCTTGAATCTATTGATTTAGATGCGGCTGGAGTTATTTGGGCTTCAGGTATTGGTGGTTTACAAACCATGACTGAGGAACTAAGAGGCTACTTCGCGGGTGATGGTACACCCCGATTTAGCCCTTTCTTTATTCCTAGGATGATTTCTGATATTGCTGCCGGACACATTTCCATGAAGTATGGTTTCCGTGGGCCAAACTTTTCCACAGTTTCTGCTTGCGCTTCGGCAACTAATGGATTAATTTGCGCTATGGATATTATCCGTACTGGCAAGGCCAGCATTATTATTAGTGGCGGTTCCGAAGCTTCTGTTAATGAGGTTGGCGTTGCAGGTTTTAATGCTCTTCAAGCGTTGTCAACTAATAATGATGAGTTCAAGAGCGCATCGCGTCCGTTTGATGTTTCGCGCGATGGTTTTGTTATGGGCGAAGGTGCAGGATGCCTTATTCTTGAAGAGTACGAGCATGCTAAAGCCCGTGGGGCAAAAATTTACTGTGAATTGGTAGGTGGCGGTATGACTGCCGATGCTTATCACTTGACAGCACCACACCCCGAAGGATTGGGTGCAAGAAGGGTTATGGAGAATGCAATTAAAGATGCAAACTTAAAACCAGAGGATATTGACTATGTTAATGTACACGGTACATCTACTCCTCTTGGCGATATTGCTGAAACTAAGGCTATCCTTTCCGTGTTCGGAGAGCACGCATACAAACTTAACATTAGTTCTACCAAGTCTATGACAGGTCACTTGCTTGGCGCTGCTGGTGCAATTGAAGCGTTGGCTACTGTAATGGCGGTTTATAAGGATGTTGTTCCTCCAACCATTAACTTGCAAAATGTTGACCCAGAGATCGACAGTAAACTTAATTTGACTCCAAATAAAGCTCAAAAACGTACCGTTAGAGCAGCCTTGAGTAATACTTTTGGATTTGGTGGTCATAATGCATCAATTATCGTTAAAAAGGTTTCCTAGTTACTAGGTGTTAAGATTTTTATCACGTCCAATTGAGCGTTTCCGCGTAAAGTCTGCGGATAGGGATTTGTTCGTTCAACTGAAGAAAATTTTAGGATTTTCACCAAAAAATATTGAATTGTATAAGCTGGCCATGGTTCATAGGTCAGCTTCTTACGTTTTACCAAAGGGTAAACGAGTTGATAATGAGCGTTTAGAGTATTTGGGTGATGCTGTGCTAGATGCTATAGTGGCCGATTACCTTTTTGAGCGATACCCAAACCAGAAAGAGGGATTTCTCACTAAAATGCGGGCTAAAATAGTAAGCCGCTCAAGTTTAAATCAACTTGCCATAAGCATGGGGCTTGACTCTTTGGTGAAAATAAGCAATGGTACCATTACTACTCACAAGAATATTTTTGGTAATGCCTTGGAGGCATTAATTGGCGCTATATTTCTTGATAAAGGCTACCAGTTTACAAATATGGTTGTGGTAAATAATATTTTGGATAGGTTTATTAACCTAGACGACTTGCAGGCGCTTGATACTGATTACAAAAGTAAGTTGATAGAGTTTGCTCAAAAACACAAACTCCCTGTTAATTTCGACACACACGAGGATGTTTCCGGTGAATCTAATCCTCCCCGGTTCCTATCGAATCTTATCTTTGATGGAAAGGAGATGTCCGTTGGATATGGATTTTCTAAAAAAGAAGCAGAACAGCAGGCCAGTATGATTGCTTTGGAGAAAATAGAGGATAATATCTCTGAATATATAAAGTAAAAGGCGCAAATTAATTGATATTGCGCCTTTTTGTTTTATTGCTATTTCCCAAACTGAATACCTACGCATAGGTACATTATTGGAGGAAAAGTTATATCGATATTACCATCCCCACCAACAGGCTGACTAAAAAATCCAAATTCACCAACAATACCAAGATTTTCTTTCATTTGTTTGGATACCTCTATCTGGAACCCAACATTTAGTCCATTGCTTGGGTCTTCCATTAAGTCATTTTTAATGTGGTTGTACCCTATGGCAACACCGGGGACTACCTGAACTCCCTCAGCTACAGTAAAGCGAGGTTTTATTGTCATCCCAACTGAGAAGAAGTTGTTGCTCTCATCAAACTCTTCAACCTTCAATGGAGTGTAGCAAAAATATAATCCCATGGACAGTTTTGGAACAAGTATTCCGTCTAAATCGCCTTTTATAAACGGCGAGGTCTTTAACTCAGGCTCCATTCCTCCAATGCTAGGTTGTCCGGGCCCTGGGAATTGCAATCCACCTTTAAAACTTAATGCAAACGAAGATGGAGGTTCCTGTGAGTACAATGCTACAGCAAGCATTATTAGAACAAGTGTGAATAAACTTTTTTTCATGGCTTGGATAGTTTTAGTTTTTTTAAAGGCTTATTTTGTAATATATTCATTATCAAATTAAAATTAAGGTAAAAAGTGGTGTTAGTCAATTATTTGTAAGTTTTTTTGACAGATGAAATAATTTTGATTTATTATTTTGGGTATCTTGCTACCGTTAATCTTTATGAGCAGGATTTTGGCAACCAAAAAAAATAAAGAAGTACTAAATCTTGAGAGCCATTGTAATTTTAAGTTAATTGCAATTTCGGCACAACTTAATATCAATAAGTTGGTTTGGGCGTTGAATAGTGCTTTGGACTTCAAATTGGTT
>CAZTVB010000379.1:0-3344 GCA_964616315.1 uncultured Rikenellaceae bacterium | reverse complement strand
CACTTGAAGAGTGGCGAGGTGAAGAATATCAGCCTATAGATGATGTCCTAATTGTAGGTTTTAGGCTAAGCGGTAAGCCAATTCAGATTTAAAATCAAATAATATTTAAGCACAAATAGTTACGAATAGTTTGTTTTGTTATTTTTGCTATTTAAAATCAGAAAATCTATGAGTTTTTACAGGTTTTGTCTTTTTATTCTTATTGCAACAACCAGCCACAGCCTATTTGCTCAGGAAGCAAATTCGAATATTTACATCGACACAAATGGCCAAATATATGTTAAGGTAGACGCTCCTATTTATTTTTTCGTATCGGCTAACAATGAGCCCAACAACAAGGTATTAATTCCAAGTAGCGACAGTTTAGCCAACCCAATGTACTTTGATGGCCCGGGCAAACACTTTTTTGTCTACAATAACAAAGGCGAAAGGATACGTTACCTTATTTTAGCAGATGCAAAGGGACCTAAACCCAAGGTAAAGGTTGAAAAAGGGTTACTTTTCGGGAAGGGGAATCGGTTTTACGTTGATATTAATTCAAAAATTTCAATCGACGCAAAAGATGATTACTCTGGACTAAAGCAACTTTATTACTCGGTAGCTGGTGCACAATTCAACCTATACTCCGAAAATATTTCGTTTGACAAGATGGGCGAATCTGAACTTAAGGTTTACGCAATTGATAATGTAGGAAATATTGGAGATACCGCAACATTCAAGGTTATTGTTTCGCCCGAAGCAATATTTAAGATTGACAATATTTACTTTGAAACAGGTAGCGCACGTCTACTTAACGAATCGTTGGATAATTTAGCGGAAATGCTCCAGTTGATGAGAGATTTCCCTGAGTTAATTCTGGAGATTAGAGCCTATGCCGATGCCCGTGGCTCATCGGAATCGAACAAAACACTTTCGGAGCGTAGAGCGCAATCCGTTGCCAACTACCTAACATCAAAAGGTATTGAGGCTCGAAGGTTAAAAGTAAAAGGATTGGGCGATTCAAACATCCTAAACGATTGCGTAAAAGGTGTTCCTTGTCCCGATTCCAAACACAAACAAAACCGTAGGGTTGAGTTTAAGTTTTCGTTGCCTAAATAGTTGAATTGATTATGCTGAAGAAATTATATAGATACTCTTTTATAGGCGTTTTAACCTTGCTGACAACAAGCGTATTTGGTCAGCAGGAGACCAAAACAATTTATGTTGATTCAACAAATCGTCTTTTTGTATCGCCCACTGCTCCTGTAAATATTTACGTTGGCACAACGTCCGATGGATTAAATGCAGTTAAACTGATTGGTATCGACAAAAAAGGCGACCCACTCTACTGGAATGGTCATGGTCCAATACAAATGACTCACCTCGACCTTTATATTGGTCGTAAAATTAAATTCGAGCTATTTGCAGATGGTGTTCCACCACAATCAAAATTAATATTCAACAAATCAACCCAAAAAGACTCAAAGGAAATACTCTACCTATCGGGCGGAAGCATTGTTGAAATTAATGCAGCGGATGCCGATGCGGGTTTGAACAAAACTTTCATCTCTGTTAATGGCGAGCCATACAAAGAGCACACCGAACCAGTGATTTTTGACAAGGAAGGAATGTACGAAATCAAAGTTTATTCAGTCGACAATCTGGGAAACAAGGAGGATGAAGTTAGTCGCAGATTTATTGTAGACAGCACACCTCCCACCTCAACCCTATCTATTGAGGGCGATAAACATGAAAACACTCTTTCGGGAAGAGCAATACTCAGCCTAACTGCAGTTGATTCCTTTGGCGTAAATAATATAAAGTACAGAATTGACTCTTCTGAACTTGCAGTTTACCAAAAACCAATTCAAACAGCAAGAATAACCGAAGGCGAGCACACGCTAACATGGTTTGCAACCGATAAAGTTGGGAATATAGAGAGTGAGCAAACATTCACATTCTTTGTGGACAAAACTCCGCCTATGGTTTTTGAGGAGATTGTAGGAAATTCATATATGGTTGGTAATAGGGAGTTCTCGTCGGGAAGAAGTCAACTAAAAGTTGCGGCGGTAGACAACAAGGCTGGAGTTAAGGAAATTTTCTACTCACTTAACAACGGAGAATTCATCAAGTACGAAAAGCCCGTACTGCTTTCGGACATAATGGGAACAATGAACGTTAAATCGTACGCAGTTGATAATGTAAACAACCGCAGCCAATCGGGAGCAAGCACCGAATCGTTCAGTATGCCAACCATCGATATTACTGGACCTACTTTAACCTACAAACTCGATGGGCCTAAATTCCTACAAAGGGATACAATGTGGATTGGTCCTTCAACAAAAATCCATATCAATGCAAAAGATAACGAGGCTGGAGTTAGCAGGGTTGTTTACAGCATAAATAAATCGGCAGAAACTGATTACTCCACACCTTTCACAATAGAGCAAAACGGATATTTCCTTGTCAAATGCACTGGTTTCGATAATGTTGATAACCTAAACTTCCTCTCGTTCGAGGTTGGCGTTGACAATATTGCTCCGGAAGTTTTCAACCATTTCAGCGTTAAACCACATAAACAAGTAAACGAAAACAACGAAACTATTGATGTTTACTCCTCGGATGTAAAAATATTCCTAGCAGCAACCGACAATCTTTCGGGTGAGGTTACTATTAATTACAATATTGATGAAGGCAAACCAATTGTATACAGGAATCCAATTGAAAAGCTAACATCTGGGAAAACATACACATTAAATATAAACGTAGTTGATAAACTGGGCAACAAAACAGAGAAAAGTATAAAATTCAAAGTAGAATAAAAAAAGGGATATCAAAAACGATATCCCTTTTCCTTTTCAACTCTTAAAACAACTATTCAATCTTTAGCTCCCTAATATGCTGTTCGTTCTTATCGTAAACTGTTTCGGTAGAATCATCAGCCTCGGTTAACTCAACGCTCTTTTCCTGCTCAATATTTACCTTTGCATAAACATCTGGTAGTGTTGCCACAGCAACCCATTTTACACCATTTCGGTATACATAAACGCGCTTAACATTGTCCCAGTAGAAGTTATGACGAGGGAAATATACCCAGCGATGGTAGTATGTGCGCTTAGGAGCCCAACGTGGACGATAAACCACCTTTTTTACCTTACCATTCTTGTTTTTTACAACAACTGTTTTGTGATGTGGATTAGACTTCACCTTAACTACCTTCTGCGAGAATGCGTTTGAACTAGCAAACAAACCAACTAAAAGAACTATTCCAAGTGTTTTAGCTATCAGTTTCATAATATTCAAATTTGAGGTTAAAACTATTTACTAGTAATACATCTTCATAAACCAATACCCTACCATAAAAA
>CAZTVB010000378.1:0-3348 GCA_964616315.1 uncultured Rikenellaceae bacterium | reverse complement strand
ATTTTCCCGGAATGCCAAACGTTGCAGCAATTTGCGTTTACCCAAGCATTGTTCCTGCTGTTAAGGAGAACCTAACCGCAGAGAATGTTAAGATTGCATCTGTTTCTGCTGGTTTTCCTTCATCACAAACATATATCGATATTAAACTATCGGAGTGCGATATGACTCTTGAACAAGGTGCTGATGAACTGGATGTGGTTATGTCCGTTGGCTCGTTCCTTGAGGGCGATTACTTTACTGTTTACAGCGAGCTACAGCAAATAAAAGAGGTTGCCGATGAAGCAAAAGTAAAAGTTATTCTAGAAACAGGAGCGCTACCAAGTCTTGAGGACATAAAACTTGCATCGTTTTTAGCAATGGAGGCTGGAGCAGATTTTATTAAAACATCGACAGGAAAACTTGAGCCAGCAGCAACACCTGAGTCGGTTTACGTTATGTGCTTAGCCATTAAGGAGTATTTCGATAAAACTGGCCGCAAAGTAGGGATGAAGCCTGCTGGTGGAGTTTCAAATTCATACGATGCTTTGGTATTCTACACCATTGTAGAGCAAGTGCTCGGTCAAGAGTGGCTTTACCCAGGACTATTCCGCTTGGGAACAAGTAAACTAGCCGATATTCTTCTATCGGATATACTCGGAAAAGAAGTAAAATATTTTAGCCAAACATCGGGTGCTAAATACTAAAAAACGAAAGAGGGCTTAAAGCCCTCTTTTTATTTCATTAAATGCTATTTTACCACCAAATAGCGTAAAGAATTATCAGTAGAATTATAACTATCACTGAGCCTACTTTAAAGCCTTTGCCCGTTGAGAACAATTCCTTTGAAATTGTAATTGCTTTTGCGTGCTGTTTATTCCCCTCAATTAATGCAAATACCCAAATAATTGCCAAGCAAATTAGGAATACAATTCCCATTCTATCCATAAATGGAAGGCTTGGTAAAAGTAGTTTGAATAGAAGCGAGAATAAGAATGTTCCAATTGCCGCACCCAATGCTCCGTTGGCTGTAGCCTTTTTGTAGAAGAAACCAGCAAGGAAAATTGCCAATGCACCAGGACTAACAAACCCAGTAAATTCTTGGATGTACTGGAACGCTTGGTCTAGGTTCGAAAGCATAGGTGCAATAAATACGGCAATAACTAGAGAAATAAAGGCTGCTAGTCTTCCTACTGTTACAAGTTTATGCTCGGATGCGTCCTTGTTTATGTATTCCTTGTAAAAATCCATTGTGAATATAGTGGCAACGCTATTCATCATCGATGCCAATGAACTAACAATTGCAGCAACCAATGCAGCAAAAGCAAGGCCTTTTACACCAGTTGGTACAAAGTTGTGAAGCAACCAAGGATAAGCCTCATCGGATTTGGCAATGTCGGCACTTAAAGCAAAGGCAACAATTCCAGGAATAACAACAATTAACGGAAGTATCATTTTAAGAAATGCGGCAAATACCAAACCGCTTTGTGCCTCCTTAATGCTTTTTGCAGCAAGGGCACGCTGAATAATATACTGGTTACATCCCCAGTAGTAAAGGTTTGCAACCCACATACCACCAATTAGTACACTAATACCAGGCAAATCGATATAGGCGTCCTTCTGGCCGCCTTTGCCATCGGGAATCATAAGCTGACCCTTTTCCAGAATCATATCGAATTTTTCGGGTGCTTTTTGAAGAAGAACCTTAAAACCTGCTATAAATCCCTCGCCTCCACTTAAGTAATCCAAAGCAAAATACGTGGTTACCAGTCCACCACCTACAAGGAAAACAACCTGAATAACATCGGTCCAGGCAACTGCCTTTAAGCCGCCATATATTGAGTAAATTGCTGCAAACAATGCTAAACCAAGAATGCTATAAACCATGGGAATGCCCATAATTTTTTGCATCGCCAATGCGCCTAGGTAAATTATTGAGGTGAGATTCACAAAAACGAATACCAACAACCAAAAACCAGCCATTACGGTTTTTACTCTTTTATCGAAGCGAGCCTCAAGGAATTGTGGCATTGTAAAAATCTTCTTCTCCAAGAAAATTGGGAGAAAAAACATTGCCACAATAATTAAAGTTAGGGCAGCCATCCACTCGTAGGATGCAATTCCCAAGCCGATGGCAAATCCAGAACCGGACATGCCAATAAACTGTTCTGCTGAAATGTTTGAGGCAATAAGTGATGCTCCAATTGCCCACCAGGGCAAAGCGCGTCCGGCAAGGAAGTAGTCGCCGGAGTTAGTCTCTGAGTCACGTTTGCGGAACGATATCCAAAGCCCCAATCCGACAATAATTACTGCGTAAGCAGCAAAAACGATGTAGTCGATAGTTTCAAATGACATATTATTAGGTTTATAGGTTAGGTTTATCAATAAGCAAATTAATCTGCTTTGCTATAATTTTCCTAAAATTTCAGTACATCAAAAACTATACATCCGGGCAAAAAATCACTTTTTCCAAAGGGGCGAAGGATATTCTCCAGCCTTAATCAACTTACTTAACCGCTCAATTACCAAAGGTTTATCGCCCGGGTATGTTACGCCAAACCACTCGGCATTTGTGCTAAGAACTTTGCAGGTGGCAATTTTTTCTTGGATTGATTTGTTTACAACGGTTGGTATATAGAATTCTGCCTTGGCATTTCCAATGGAACCACTAAAGAAATCGACCATTAACTTCTCGGTATACCCAAAGAAATCGGGAGTAAATCCCCAAAAATTCATTGAAACCTGAAGATTTTCGTTCAACTCCACAGAGTTGTTATTTTCGTCCTTGTAGCAAACTTTTCCGTCGATTCTTTCAATATGCGTGCGTTCCACAACGTTTTGTAATAGCATCTGACTATCGGTTGTGCAAACTCCCCGCGAAACAGCACCCTCCTCGGAAAGTGTTTTACCCAGCTTAAACCCTACCATAAAGTAACTTCCTTTGGGAAGATTTGGCTTTGAGAGTTCTTCAGCTAAAACACGGAATGTATCGTAACCGTAAAAATCATCGGCATTGATAACAGCAAAAGGTTCGTTAACCAAATGCTTTGTAACCCAAACAGCGTGTGCAGTCCCCCAAGGTTTGGTTCTATCGGCTGGGCAAGTAAACCCTTCGGGTAGCATATCTAACTCTTGGTAAGCAATCTCGTAGTGAACATCCTTGCTGAATCGGTTTCCAAAAACTTCAAGAAAATCCTTTTCAATGCTTTTTCGAATAACAAAAACAACCTTTCCAAAGCCTGCCCTAAAAGCATCGTAAACCGAATAATCAATAATAGTCTCGCCGTTTGGGCCCAATCCATCAACTTGTTTTAGACCGCCATAGCGGCTTCCCATTCCTGCAGCAAGGATTATAAGTGTTGGTTTCATCTT
>CAZTVB010000377.1:0-3350 GCA_964616315.1 uncultured Rikenellaceae bacterium | reverse complement strand
TACTTAAGCAAATAGTGTATGGTTGATTTTGGATATGCACCGCTTGAAATCAAAATTCACGATTTAGATAAGGCCAATTTAACTCTGGGTGAATGGATTGCAGAAAAGGACGAAACTTTTAAGCACTGCATTGCTTGTGGTAGCTGTACTGCAACCTGCACTGCTGGAAAATTCACCACATTTAGTTTCAGGGAGATGTGCCATAGCATTCGTCGTGGAGAAATCATGGAAGCAATTGCCGAGTCTGAAAAATGTATGCTTTGCGGTAAATGTATTCTTGCCTGTCCACGCAATGTAAACACCCGCAATATTGTAAAATTGGTTCGTAAAGCCAACCAAAATTTCAGAGTATGAAGTACCATCCATTCGTCCTCCCGTTCTCCATTGGCTTAGCCTTTGTAATGCTCTACATTATTGGAATGTGGACATTCTGGATTATCAGACTATCGCGTAGAGAGCAAAAAATTGTTTGGAAACGATTATTCTCATTGCGAACCATAAAAGCAATGTGGGAATCGATGATGGAGGGGCTATTCCATCGAAAAATATTCCAGAAGAATCCGCTACTCGGTTACATGCACATGAGCCTTGCCTTTGGTTGGTTTATGCTGATTGTTTTGGGTAATTTAGAATCTAGAATATATCCACACAGTAATATAAACCCTCCCTACTACCCTATCTTCTTCGAGTTTTTCCGTCACGATTTATCACCTTTGCGCGAATACGAGGAGATTTTTACTTTCCTAATGGATTTCTTCCTATTCGTGGTAATATCAGGAATCTGCTTAGCATTCTTTAAGCGTATGAAGAGCCGAATTCTTGGGATGCGAAAAACCACCAAGCACATACTAATTGATAGAATTGCACTTACATCGCTTTGGTTTATATTTCCGCTTCGAATTCTCGCCGAAAGTGTTACGGCAGGACTTTACAATACGGGACACTTCTTCACCAATTTCTTGGGACAACAGGTAATCTACAACCTACCGCTCGACCAACTCTACTACCCTGCTTGGTGGGCATACTCCTTTGCGCTGGGAATGTTCTTTGTAACATTACCATTCTCTAGGTATATGCACATTCCTGCTGAGATACTACTTATTTTCCTTAGAAAATACGGAGTAAAGGAAAAAGATACTCACTCTACGTTCACTAAGATTGAGGTAAGCGCTTGCTCACGTTGCGGTATTTGCATTGATTCTTGCCAGCTAAGCACCGATTTGAACATAAACAATACTCAACCCGCTTACTTTATCAGGGATTTACGCTATAGCGAACCAAACGAGCGTATGCGCGAAACCTGCATGATGTGCATGCGTTGCGTGGAGGCCTGTCCTGTTGGTATCGAAATTACGGCTATTCGTACTAATGAGCGCAAAGAGCATCAACTATGGGGAGATAAAAACTACAGCTACATCAATGGATTTAGCTATCCAAAAGCAAAAGTTGCGTTCTTTGCAGGATGTATGGGGCATTTAACCCCATCAGTTATTAAAGCAACCCTAAAACTATTGGATGAGGCTAAGGTTGATTACACTTTCATTGATAAAGATGGCAGCATATGCTGTGGTCGTCCATTACAAATGAATGGCGAAGTTCAGGCAGCAAAGCAGCTAATAGATAAAAACAATACGCTAATACTCCAATCGGGAGCTGAAATGCTTGTTACAACTTGCCCGATTTGCACCAGAGAGTTTAAGCAAAACTATCATCTAAACATTCCTGTTTTACACCACAGCCAGTTCTTGCTGCAACTAATCAACGAGAATAGGCTAAAAGTCAATAAATCGGATTTAAACATTGCCTATCACGACCCTTGCGAGCTAAGCCGTGGTTTAAATATCACCGAAGAACCTAGAGAGTTACTAGGCAAAGTGGGCAAAGTCGTAGACTCAACCAAGCAAACCCACAACAACTCACTTTGCTGTGGAGGAAGTTTAGGTATAACTAATACTAGTGCTGAGCAGAAAAAGACAATCGCCGCTTCAACAATAAATCAAATTACCAGCTCGGAAACTGACGTTGTTGCAACTGCATGCCCTCTCTGCAAAAAAACATTCAGCGCAGCACAGGGCGAAATGCCAATTAAGGATATCTCAGAAATACTTGTAAAAAGTTTGAACGAAAAAACAAACGCAACGTTAAAGCAACAAAAAATAAACGAGGAGATAGTTACTGCATAATAAACTATCGACCAACAACTATAAACAAAACAGCTTTTATAATGTCAAAACACGAAAATTTAGGATTCGACAGTCTGCTTATTCACGGCGGAATGGGCGTTGACCCAATGGGTAGCGCAACTGTACCAATTTACCAAACATCAACCTTTGCTTTTGAGAATGTTGACGAAGGTGCAAAATGCTTCGCAGGAGAAAGTAATGGTTTTATCTATACTCGTATTGGAAATCCAACCATTTCGGCACTGGAGAAACAAGTGGCAATCCTTGAAAATGGTTACGGTGGAATTGCAACTGCATCGGGAATGGGTGCAGTATCATCAATCTATATGGCATTCCTACAAAGTGGCGACCATATTGTTAGCACCGATGCGGTTTATGGCCCATCAAGGGTAATTATGGAAACCTACTTCAAGCGTTTTGGCGTTGAAAGCACCTATATCAACACTGCGGATTTAAATGCAATAAAAGCAGCGATTAAGCCAAATACCAAAATGCTTTACCTTGAAAGTCCTACCAACCCAACAATGGCTTTAACTGATATTAAAGCCGCCAGTGAAATTGCACATCAGCACAACTTGGTGGTTATTGTCGATAATACATTCTGTAGCCCTTACCTGCAGCGTCCTTTGGATTTGGGAGCCGATGTGGTTTTCCACTCAATGACCAAATTTCTTAACGGCCACGCCGATATAGTTGCAGGTATTATTGTGACCAAAACACAGGAACTATACAAGATTGTTCGCCCTGCAATGGTAAATATGGGTTGCAACATGGATCCACACCAAGCTTATATGGTGCTTCGCGGAATTAAAACTTTATCAATCCGTATTGACCGTGCACAGGAAAATGCAATGAAGGTTGCCGATTACCTTGAGAAACATCCAAAGGTTGAGTGGGTTAAGTATCCTGGCTTAAAGTCGCATCCACAGTACGAACTGGCTCAAAAACAGATGAAGGGCCCCGGTGCTATGATTAGCTTCGAGCTAAAAGGTGGCTTAAAAGCCGGTAAAGTTCTAATGGATAACGTAAAACTTGCCATGCTTGCCGTTTCTCTAGGCGGTGTTGAGACACTAATTCAACACCCCGCATCGATGACTCACTCCAAAATGGCTCCCGATGCAAGGCTTAAAGCCAACATTACCGATGGTTTAGTTCGCTTCTCGGTTG
>CAZTVB010000376.1:0-3365 GCA_964616315.1 uncultured Rikenellaceae bacterium | reverse complement strand
GACGAATTCAAGTAAAGTTGAACTCATCCAAAATAATTGAAACCGATATGGTTGTGCTATCAATTGGCGTTAAGCCCGATAGTCACCTAGCCAAGGATGCTGGTTTGCAAATTGGACAAACTGGAGGTATTGTTGTAAATGAGTATCTACAAACATCCGATGCAAATATCTACGCATTGGGCGATGCCATTGAGTTTACCAACCCAATTACTGGCACAAGAATGATTACATACTTGGCTGGACCAGCCAATAAGCAAGGTCGTATCCTTGCCGATAATCTTGTAAAAGGAAACAAAAAACAGTACAAAGGGTCAATAAACACAGCAATTGCAAAAGTTTTCGACTTAACAGTTGCATCATCGGGTGTTTCGGGTAAGTTACTTACTAGTTTGAATATTCCTCATATCAACTCAATTACGCACTCATCGTCGCATGCAGGATACTATCCCGGAGCACAACCAATGTCAATTAAAATCTCCTTTTCGCCAGACAACGGACGATTACTTGGCGCACAGATTGTTGGTTACGAGGGAGTTGATAAGCGTATCGACCTTTTTGCGGAGGCAATCCGCAAAGGTGCAACTGTTTACGATTTAGCCGAGATTGAGCACGCCTACGCCCCACCCTACTCATCGGCCAAAGACCCTGTAAACATTGCAGGGATGGTTGCTGAGAATATTCTGGAGGGTGTAACCAAAACCATTTCGTGGCGCAAACTAGCCGGATACACAGGCAACGATTTACACCTAATTGATATCAGAACTCGCGATGAGCATCAACTTGGAACCATTGAGGGTGCTGTAAACATTCCGCTCGATGAACTCCGCTTG
Source organism: uncultured Rikenellaceae bacterium (assembly GCA_964616315.1). Taxonomy (GTDB): domain Bacteria; phylum Bacteroidota; class Bacteroidia; order Bacteroidales; family Tenuifilaceae; genus SB25. The sequence continues at coordinate 2,535 of CAZTVB010000376.1, read as the reverse complement.
TATTTAGACGAGATTCCTCGCGATAAAAAGATTGTTGCATTCTGCGGAGTTGGTTTAAGAGCGCACGTGGCTTGCCGAATATTGATGCAGAATGGATTTACTGAGGTTTACAACCTATCGGGTGGATTAAAAACCTACGAAACAGCCAATCAAAAGCAAAGCAACGAGGATATATTCGCCAACGATTACATTGGCAACGACGACCATATTTACCAAGGAAGCAAGGAAAAGCAAGCAGCAAAGCCTATCGACGAGGATAAAATTAAGGTAATTAATGCTTGCGGATTACAGTGTCCAGGGCCAGTCCTGAAGTTAAAGCAAACTATCGACCAGATATCTGCAGGCGAGGCAATTCGCATTACAGCATCCGATGCTGGATTTTACAAGGATGTAAAAGCTTGGGCAAACGTAACGGGCAACGAGTTGGTGGATTTGACACAAAATGGCTCAGAAATAACTGCCGTTATTCGTAAAGGTCAGCCTAGCACTCAAAGTACCACTCAAAAAAGTGGCGGGAACAACGCTACACTAATCTGCTTTAGCGATGACTTAGACAAAGCGCTAGCAACATTTGTAATTGCGAATGGAGCAGTTGCAACGGGCAAAAAAGTTACCATTTTCTTCACGTTCTGGGGACTAAACGTTATTAAACGTCAGCAGAAACCTAGCCTACAAAAGGACTTTTTCGGTAAGATGTTTAGCATGATGCTACCCGCATCGAGCAAAGGGTTGGGCTTATCGAAAATGAATATGGGCGGTATTGGCAGCAAAATGATGCGCAAAGTGCTTAAGAAACGCCATGTTGACTCGCTTGAAACGATGATACAAACTGCCATTGATAACGGTGTTGAGATGGTTGCGTGCCAAATGTCCATGGATGTTATGGGTGTTAAAGCCGAAGAGCTAATTGATGGTATTCAGATTGGAGGCGTGGCTACCTACCTTGAGCGTACCGAGAATGCTAATTTAAATTTGTTCGCGTAAATATAATACTGCGTAGTTAAGTTGGCATCCATTTTTAAATGATGATTCCAAATTTTCTACCCCCTCAAGGGTTTTAAACCCTTGAGGGGGTTTTCTTTATAGAAGGCAAATCATTTTCAAAACATTCCCAGAAATCGATATAAAATTCAGGAAGGTCTTTCGTATATAAATACCGACTGTAAAAGGGTTTAATTCTACATTAGATTTTGAATGGTACACTTTTTTGCTTTACTACGTAGAATACTTTTAACGTTTTTTCTATTATCAAGATATAACCGACTCAACTAAAAACGTACCTTTGTGTTGAAAATATAATAGAGAAAAAATTATGAATGAACAAGTATTGGCGTGGATAGGTTATTCGGCATCGGTGATTATTGCACTCTCGATGACACTTAACTCTATTGTGAAGTTCCGTTGGGTGAATTTGGCTGGAGCATTAACCTTTTCTATTTATGGATTCCTTATTGGCTCATTGCCAGTAGGATTTCTGAACGGTTTTATTGTTTTGGTTGATGCGTACTATCTCTTTTTGATTTACTCCAAAAAGGATGTATTTGAGGTGCTTTGGGTTCGCCCCGACAATAGATACCTATTACGCTTTATTGAGTTCCATAAAAAGGATATCGACAAGTACTTCCATAGTTTCGACTACAAACCCGATAGCGACACAGTTAGTTACTTGATTCTCCGCAACATGGCCGTTGCAGGCTTATTTATTGCACGTAAAACCGACGAGAAAACGCTTGAGGTTGAGATTGATTATGTATTGCCAGAATATCGCGATTTTAAAAACGGTAAATACGTTTACTATTGGTTAAGCAAGCAGTTTGCAGAGAATGGCTATGCGAAGGTTTACGCATCGAGCGAAAGTAAAAAATACAATCAATACTTACTAAAATTAGGGTTTACCGAGGCGACTAACGGACGATATATTAAAATTCTACAGTAACACTTAAATTCTGTAAGTTATGACTATCCTTATTAAAAATGGTACAGTAGTTACTTCAAGTCAGACAACTAAAGCAGATATTTTTATAAAGGATGGCAAAATAGTACAGATAGGTCAGGAAATTAGCGTTGATGCTGAAAAAGTAATTGATGCCAACGGAAAGTTTCTATTACCCGGAGGCGTTGACCCTCACGTACACCTTTACTTACCAACACCCGCAGGTTATTCATCGGACGATTTTGAAAGTGGGAGTATTTCAGCATTACACGGTGGAACAACCACATTAATTGATTTTGTTACTCCTGCAAAAGGAGAATCGATATACGATGCGCTGAATAGGAGAATCGACGAGGCTAAGAACAGCCTTATTGATTACTCTTTTCACGTTAGCCCGGTTGATTGGCACGAAAACTCCGAGAAAGAGATAATTCAGTGCATTGAACACGGTTTTCCATCGTTTAAAATCTATATGGCCTACAAAGAGACCATTGGCCTAAACGACGATGTAATTTACCACGTAATGAGGGTTGCAGGGCAAAATGGAGGTATGGTTACTGCGCACTGCGAACTTGGCGATGAGGTTAGTTCGTTTCGCGATT
>CAZTVB010000375.1:0-3378 GCA_964616315.1 uncultured Rikenellaceae bacterium | reverse complement strand
TGGGATTAACTATAAATTTTAGTAACAGCCTATTAAACATCTAATTAAAGAAATTTGTGTTAGTTATTATTAAAATAGTTTATACATTTGAATAAATTTTAATAGGATAGTTTATGAAAAAAACATTTCTTGCTATAGCATTATTAATATGGGCAGGAGTTTCCTCCGCACAAGTTTTTAACACAGGCCAAACATTGAAAGCAAAAACTTTCAGCATTGGATTCGAACCAGCAGTTCTAATTAACGGAAGCAACGAATTTATGCTTTTTCTTCATGGAGGTTATGGATTGAAAAGCGGCATCGACTTCGGATTGAATGTGGGGGTGCTCGGCCCAGAAAACTATTTTGGAGCCGATGTTGAGTTTGCGATTGCAAAAAGAATATCTCTTGCTGTAGGTGCTCACGATTTCGGTGTTTTCGGACTAGATGGAACTTTAAACTTTACCATTCCCATCAAAAGCGGGATACGACTGTTTTCAGGGTTAGACCTTGATGCAAACTTCCCAGAGAATAACGACACTCAATTCTTACTGTGGTTACCAGTAGGCCTAGAGGTTGGTCTTAAGAAGAATATGAGTTTTATTTTTGAGGCCGAAATTGGCTTAACCGACCCAGCATATAATTTAATTGGTGGAGGGCTGAATTTTTACTTTTAATAAATAGCAAAAGGCCTCGAATAAATCCGAGGCCTTAATTTTTCTTATTCACTCTCCATGCTCTCAATCTTGGGGTTAATTTTTGAGATGGCTTTATTTATATCTTCTTCAGGTGAAATAATATTCAACTCTTTCCAAAATTCTGAATCGTACGTATAATCACCTTCAGAGAAAACAATGTAAGGTTTCAATATGTCGCGACGTGTAAATCTTTGAACATTCAACGTGTCAATTTGTATCCCTACAAATTCTAAGAATAAACTAAAATTGCTCGAAAACAACTGGCGTCGCTCTCTAACTCTAAAACTTAAGTCGCCTCTAACATGATGAATATAGTATTTGCCATTCTGCTGGATGTACTTGACCGTATATTTTATTTCTTCTGGTCGAATCTTTATTCGCCTATCCTTCTTAGTAACAAACATATTTGCAGAATGCTCAACGTAATTTGGGTTTATTCCAAATTCGGCACCAATCAATGCAAGAGTTTTGACGTCAATAAAAAGAGTTCCAGCAAACAATGGTTGAGTTACATTGGACTTCTGTTCAAATTTAATAGCATAGGCGCTAATTGAGTCAAGTGCAACAATATCGGCTTTTGTATAAACGTAACTATCCATGTATTCAGGATCAAGAAAATCGGGCATGCTTTTAATGATGTCCAAATCGAGCGCTCCTTTAATACCTGCTTTTAGTTTAACAATTAAAGTATCACGCCTATCGGATAGTTCTAACTTTCGGGATTTCAAAAGTCTTACTTGATCATACTCTACGCCCTTATCGTAAGACGATTTGAAGATTTTGAAAACTGCTTCGGAGTAACTTAAATACCGATTGTTTTGCTTTACCCCTTCACGATAAAAGCTAGTTAAAAAAATATCTGAAGTCTTATAGTTACTACTTTTCTTTTCAATTGCAGCCCTAACAATTCCTTTAGCATCAATATTTCGTATAAATACTTCCTGAATTGGAATATACTTAGGCTGGATGAATAGGCTATAAACATTGCCTTCAAGTATTTCAATGGGAACTGATAGGCTTTGATATCCCAAGTGTGACACAACAATATTAGAACCAACATACTTAATTGGCATTCGCAAACTAAATACCCCATCATAGTTAGATATTGTACCAAGTCCAATTTTTTCTATTGAAATAGTGGCAAAAGAAATAGGGTTCTTCGTGTCTTTATCGAACACTTTCCCTCCAACAACTAAATACCCTGTGGAATCGGCAATATTTTCATTAATTACAATAGTTTCAATTTTGCGTCTGAAGATAAGTACATGCTTTTCAATTACCTTGAATTCAAGGTTGGGATCAACTAGTATTCTCTTAAGTAAATTGACAAGGGTTTCGTTGCTTGCTTCAACTGATGTTAACTTCTTATCGCTCCGAACATCTTTACTGTCGTAAATAAAGTAGCAGCCTGCGATTTCTCCTATTCTATTTAATGCGTCATAAACACTAATATTTTTAATGTTTATTGAAATTTTTTTATCCAATAGGCTTTCGTCCTGAGAACAAACCTCAATGGATGCTCCCATCATCACAAACAGGAATATCCATCGAAAAAATTTTGAAAGGATTCTCATACGATAAGCATTCTGCTTAGTTATTTCTCCTTAAGTATAATTGTACTATCAGGCTGATGAATCAACTCAAGGTTAAAGGAAACCGATAGTATATTCACGATACTACTAATATCATTCTCAAATGTAACTGAAATCTTTTTATTTTTGAGACCATCGCCCGACAGCTGCAAATTGGATCCGTAAGTTTTGTTTATTACATTTATTATGCTACTTAAACTTTCGTCCTGAAACTGAAGACGAACCATTGAGTTTTTAGTTGTTTTAAAGGATAGCACTTTCTCTCTTATCAACTTATTATCCTTAGCCATAACTTTGTCGCCAGCAATTGCAATAAGATTCTCGCTCTTATTGGAATTTAGATTAATGCCAACTTTCCCTTCAACAACGCTAAGTTCAAAGTTTTTAGAATTTGTAGACTTCAGGTTAAATGAAGTTCCCAAAACTTTTACAAACGCAACTTTTGTTTCAATTATAAATGGTTTATCAGGATTTTTTGCAACATCAAAAAAAGCCTCACCCTCTAATTTTACATTTCTACTTTTACCTACAAAACGTTTTGCATATGTAATGGTAGAGTTTTGAGCTAAGTATATTGTAGTTCCATCAGGAAGTGTTGTGATAACCGTATTTTGATTAGAATTATTTGTCAAAGCAACAAGTTTGGGGTTAAAGTACTTGTATCCACCTATTCCAGAAATGACAACCGCAAACAAAACCGCTGCAGCGTATTTCAAATAAACCTGTGGTTTAAGTTGAACTATTGTTGCCTCATCTTTGGGATTAAGCAAGTTATCGTTCTCGAGCCTTTGGTAAAGGTTACTCCAAGCTTTACTTTTATTAATATTGTTACTATTAAAAAAATTACCCGTTGTATGCCAATCGTTTCTCATTTCTCCTAATAATCTTTTCATATTGGAATCTCCGACGATAGCCAAATCAAACCATACTCTCTCAACCCAATTCATTTCTCCAGAAATGTACCTAGTCACTTTTCTGTATTTATTTGGTTTTATGCTATTTGATTCCATAATTTTTTTGTTTCAAATAAAAACAACTTGTGTTTAGTGAGTATGAAGTCCATATCGACCAAGATTCTGCCTAAAAGTCATAAGAGCTTTGGTCATATC
>CAZTVB010000374.1:0-3379 GCA_964616315.1 uncultured Rikenellaceae bacterium | reverse complement strand
GTATTTATTAAATTTACCTACTATATTTGCAGTAGATAAATTTTACTAAAATGAAACAACTCACAAAAGCAGAAGAACAAGTAATGCAAATCCTTTGGAACATTAACGAAGGTGTTGTTAAAGATTTGGTTGATAATTTCGAGGAACCCCGCCCTGCATATACCACAGTAGCGACTGTTTTAAAGGTTCTGGAAACCAAAGGATTTGTTGCAAAAAAGAAAATTGGCAACACATACCTTTTCAGCCCAAACATTACTAAAAACGACTACACTCACTTTCAGTTCTCAAACTTGCTAAGTAACTACTTTAACGGTTCGTTTCCTAAAATGGCAACATTCTTTGCCCGCGAGAACAAACTTAGCATAAGCGAACTTGAAGAAATGATGAAAATGGCTGAGGAAGAACTTAAAAAAGAAAATAAATAGTATGGAAAATCTGATACTATACCTAGCAAAATCTTCTCTTGGAATAGCCTTACTATACTCAACTTACTGGCTTTTCCTGAGAAAACAAACACTGTTCAAAACAAACCGATTATTCCTGCTACTGGGAATTACCATTCCCCTTATCCTTCCTTTTGTTGAAATTCAGTACTCTGCAACCACCATCAACCAAGGAGCTCTATATACTTTCGGGCAACTCGACAAAACATTCAAGTCGTTGCCAACTGAAGCATCAAGTGAATCTTTAACAGAATCATTAAACTGGATAAATATTGCTACAATAATTTACATTACAGGAATTGCAATATTCTTTTTAAGGTTACTATGGCAAACAATTGAACTCTTAATTCTAATTCAAAAAAATGGCATTCAAAAAAGGGCAGGATTACGAGTAGTTGAGAACAAAAAGTACGGCCTACCCTTCTCTTTTATCAATCTAATCTTTATAAATCCAAAATTTCATAGCGGAACTGATTTAAACAGCATACTAACTCACGAAAAAGTGCACATTCGCGAAAAACACTGGTTCGACCTTTTACTGGTGGAACTTATTACTGTTTTCTTTTGGTTCAACCCTTTTGCTTGGTTATTCGAGCGCTCAATCAAGCAAAACCATGAGTATTTAGCTGACCAAGGTGTTCTTGCGCAGGGACACAGTGTAGGCAAATACCAATCAATTCTTATCAATCAAATTATGGGAATGCAGATTATTGGGCTAACCAATAACCTAAACTATTCCCTTAACAAAAAACGAATGACTATGATGACTAAAACTAAAACCTCAAAAAAGCAAGCATTCAGAATGCTTTGGGCGCTTCCTGCAATTGCTTTAATGCTTTTTGCATTTGCAAAACCCAACGATGTAATGGGAGTGGATTATGAAACAATATCTCCATCAACTCTAAATGGTGGGGTAAGAAATATTGTTGTAATAGGATCTGTTATTGATGAAAATGGTAGCCCCGTTGAAAATGTTTCTGTAATTATATCAGGCAGTACAATTGGAACATTTACAAATGAGAAAGGAATATTTGAACTAAAAATAAACAAAACGGACAAAATTTTCTTATCGCACATTTCGTACTCAACACTTCAAACAGACTTTAAAGAAATTGAAAAAGGCAAATTAATGGATGGCACCTACGCTTCAACATTCAAGTTGAAACATGGTATAGTTAATTTAAATATTGAAACCATTTTAAAGACTGAAAAAGATAAAAAGGAAAAATATCTTATCACATCACCCCCCTCGGACGAAACCTTCGTTATTGTGGAAGAGATGCCCTCGTATCCAGATGGACTATATGCGTTAGCAAAAGAAATAAAGGAGAAGGCTGTTAAAATGAATATCTCTGGCAAAATAACCGTTGGATTTACTATTGATGAAAAAGGAACAATAACTAACATTCAATCTTTAAAAAGTGACAAGAGCGAGATCATAAAGCCTGTCTGCAATATTATTTCAGAAATGAGCAAATGGAATCCAGGCAAACAAAAAGGCATAGGTGTCCCTGTAAATTATTCTATAACATTGGAAATCTAGAATAAAGAACCCTGACAGAGCTTTGAACTCTGTCAGGGTTAATATTAAAAAACAATTTCTAGTCAATCATCTCAAAGCCGCAGAATGGCTGTAACACTCTTGGCACTCTAATACCATTTGGGGTTTGGTTATTCTCCAGTAATGCTGCAACAATACGTGGCAACGCAAGCGAACTACCGTTCAACGTATGCGCAATTTGTGTTTTCTTATCGCCATCCTCTTTGTAACGCAGCATCATACGGTTGGCTTGGTACGACTCAAAGTTCGAAACGGAACTTACCTCCAACCAACGTTGCTGCGCAGCAGAGAAAACTTCAAAATCGTAAGTTAATGCAGAAGTGAAACTCATATCTCCACCACAAAGTCGTAAAATCCTGTAAGGTAATTCTAACTTTTTGAGAATCCCCTCAACGTGCAACACCATTTCCTCTAAAGACTCATAAGAGCGGTCAGGATGCTGAACCTGAACAATCTCAACCTTATCAAACTGGTGTAAACGGTTCAATCCACGCACATCCTTGCCATACGAACCTGCCTCACGACGGAAGCAAGGTGTATATGCAGTCATCTTAACTGGAAATTGAGATGCGTTTAAAATAACATCGCGAAAAATATTGGTAACAGGAACCTCCGCCGTTGGAATCATATAGAAATTATCAACTTGCATATAGTACATCTGCCCATCCTTATCGGGTAGCTGACCTGTTCCGTAGGCAGAATCCTCGTTAACCATATGGGGAGGTTGAACCTCGCGATAACCTGCTGCAGTATTCTCATCTAGGAAAAAATTGATAAGAGCACGCTGAAATTTAGCGCCTTTACCTTTATAAACAGGGAAACCTGCACCAGTAATCTTAACACCCAATTCAAAATCAATAATATCGTACTTTTTGGCCAAGTCCCAATGAGGAACAGAGTCCTTGGGCAACTCTGGCACCAAACCGCCTGAACGAACAATTACGTTATCCTCAGCGCCATGTCCTGCTGGCACAGAAGTATGCGGAAGGTTTGGAACTTGCATTAAAAGTTTCTTTAACTCGGGCTCAACATCGGACAACTCCTGCGACAATGATTTTGATGTTTCTTTTAACTCGGCGGTTTTAGATTTAGCCTCATTCGTTTCGGCAGCCTTTCCCTCGGCAAATAATTTACCAATTTGCTTTGCAAGCGAATTTTGCTCGGCCAAGTTATTATCCAGTTGTAACTGAATTGCTTTTCGTTTATCGTCCAAAGCAATTATGCTATCAATTATAGCCTTAGCATCAAAATGCTTAACGGCTAAACGTTTGATAACCTCCTCCTTGTTGTCGCGAATTACTTTTAATGTAAGCATATACGGAAATATTAAATCGATATTAAAATTATTAAAAATGCAGCCCGGTAAAAGTGTTGA
>CAZTVB010000373.1:0-3393 GCA_964616315.1 uncultured Rikenellaceae bacterium | reverse complement strand
ATTGTGTTGCTACCTATAATGAGTCGTTTGGTGTTTATTTAAAGGAGGACGAAAGGTTAAATAAATTAAAGTCTGTTTTTATTGCTCAAATAAAAATTGATAGTTCAATACGTAATATCTGGACGCAAACAGATAGTGTGTCTCAAAACAAATCACAAAAGTATTTCGATGAGGCAAATAATGCATATAGCCACTTAACGGATTCTATAAATGTTTCAAATCCAAACTTTACTTCATCAAATGATGCTCTGTTTTTTGTTGAAAAAATGCATCAAATAATCTTACTCGAAAAATTTGGTATGCAGGTAGGTTTTGGTTGTATTAAGGAGAACACTGACACATTAATTCAACCCACTAATTTTGGAGCAGATATAGTTATTAACTTGGATATGATAGAGCGGTTCCGGAAAATTTGGAATGAAACGAGTTATCCGTTAACATATAATCTCTGGACATATAGCCCTGCAGAGCGTAAAACTTTTTCAAATAGTTATTATGCCACAAAATTTAAAGATTATAGGTATGAAGAGAGTAAAATCAATAAAGATTTATATAGCCTAAAAGACAAAACTATTGCGAGTGTTGAGCATATACAGAATAACGATACACTTGGGAATCAAAAAAATATTGAAAATGTATCTTCTGAGCAGGTAAAAAAGGAAAGGAGAAAATCCGATAGCAATAGTAAGAAGTATAAGGACTCAGAAGGAAAGGGTTCTGCTGATTACTCAAGGAATAAAAAGTACCCTGTAAAGAATGAAGATAGGAATGTTACGTTGGATTTGAGCAATCAGTTCATAGTAAAGGATTTAGTAAAGAAAGATAGAATCGCGAATCTAGGTGTGGATTATTTTACAATTCAAGTTGCAGCAAGTAGAAGTAAGTTGGATATTGGTAAAATTAAAAAGGATATTTATACAGGTGAGTATGCTGTAAATGAAAATAATGAAGATGGTTGGTACAGGTATACTGTTGGAAGGTTTTCCTCAATAGATTCCGCTAACAGACACCTTACAGAGCCAAATATTACTCAAGGCTTTGTTTCTGGCTATAGTAATTCCAAAGGGAGAATTGCTATTTTAAGTGTTAAGCAATCAATTACAGCGCAAATTACATCTGCTTACTCCGTTGTTTATAGGGTACAGATTGCAGCCTCAAGGGAGAGACTGTCGAATAATTTGATTGAGAAAATTTATCAAGGTAAAAATCCAATTAATATTTCCTTTGAAGATGGATGGTTTAGATACTCTATTGGAGATTATATTTATATTGAGGAAGCAAGAATTACAAAAGATTCATGTGGAATAAAGGAAGCCTTTATAATGCCTTATCAGAATGGAAACAGAATACAATGGCCTTCAAAAGTTGCTTTAAACCAGCTTAGAGCCAGTCAGTATCAATCAGCCATATATGTTGTGCAGGTTGCAGCTTCAAAGTCACCCTTGCCTACAGAGGTGTTACTTAACTTGATAAAAGTTGATTACCCTCTAACAATGAAGTTTGAGGATGGATGGTATAAATACTATATCTCTGCTTTTACAGACTTTAATAAGGCTAAAGAGGTTGCTGCAAAAATTGGAATAAAAGGAGCATTTATTGCTACATATAAGAATGGAATTAGAGTTAATCCTTAGTTGTAAATAATATAAACGATAATATGATGAAAAATTTTACTTCACTTTTCACAAAATTGACAATAATGATAATGTTGTCAGTTTTAATAACTGGATGCGCTTCAAGAAAAAAGGTCTTAATGTTACAAGGGCTTGCTGAGCAGGGTGCTACAATAACCAATCCAGGAAAAACTTCCTACCGCCTTCATAAAGGTGATAACCTTTATATTAAAGTTTATAGTGTAGATGAAAAAACCTCAAAGTTCTTTCAAAGCGATTTTCCAAACTTAATGAATCCAACCTACCTATTTCTTAATAGTTATACTGTAGATGAAAAAGGTTATATCAATATTTCATTTATTGATAAATTGTTAGTGGAAGGCTTAACTGTTGAGGAATCAAAGAATTTAATTCAGAAGGCACTGAACGAGTATTTTAAAGAGTGCACAGTTGCTGTTAAGTTGGTTAATTTTCAGGTATCGGTCCTTGGAGAGGTGAACAATCCTGGCTCATTTACAATTGATAGGGAGCAGGTTAACCTATTCCAAGCTTTAGGGTTGGCTGGTGGGCCAAAAGATTTTAGTAACCTGCAAAAGGTCATTCTTGTTAGGCAAACCGACAATGGCTCTCAGGCTCAAGTATTAGATATCACTAATTTAAAAATATTAGAATCTGAGTATTTCTATTTAATGCCTAATGATATAATCTATGTAGAGCCTGTAAAGGCCAAAATGGCAATTTACGGATCGAATACTCCTTACATTGTATTTTCTTCCATAACATCAGTATTACTATTATTAAGTATATTATTGTAGTATGATTAGCAATCGTAATATTGATATTGAGGAGAATGCGATTGATTTGAAGAAGATTCTTGGTATTTTATTTAGGAATTGGTTCTGGTTTGTTTTATCATTTTTAATTTTTTTTACTGGCGCCTTTTTTTGGAATCATTATTCAACTCCAATTTATGAGGTTGAGGCAAAGATTCTAATTAATGAGGAGGGTTCCACATTTATGGACCCTCAAATGATGATTAGTCAAGTATTTACTCCTAATACCTACAAGGTTAAGAAGGAGATGCAAGTGCTTGGAAGTTATTCTTTAACATTAGAGGCTCTTCGTAAGCTCCCTGTTGAAGCTAATTGGTGGGTGGATGATGGTTTTAGTTCAGATCTACTCTATCCACCTCCTTATAGAGTTTTAGTTGATTCTGCTCGTTTTCAGAGCGATAAGATTGAGATGTCTTTAGTTCAAGTTGATTCGGCTAGGGTTTCGATAAGTTATATTCAAGATGAGTCTGAACTTGTAAAATGTGACACAGTCTCTTTCAATGAGTTCATTGATTCTCCTTTTTTCCGTTTTAGGATTATTCCTAATAGTCAATTATCCATTGGATGTAGGTATAAATTTAAACTGAATAAGAGGGACGATTTGGTTAAATACTTTAATCGTATTGAATTATTTGAGGAGAAGTACTCGTCAACAATTACCCTCAAATTTAAAGATGTATCGGTTCCCCGGGCAGTTGATTTTGTTGATGCACTTAGTCAGGCTTTTTTAAATAAAGGTGTAACCCGAAAGAATCTTATAGCGCTTAATACTATCAATTTTATTGAGAATCAACTTGAAAGCGTCGTTGATTCCCTTAGATTTTCTGAGGAAAGATTAGAAGCCTTTCGTAGATTAAAGGGGGCCACTAATCTTGACTATCAATCTAAAAAAGTATACGAACTTTTAGATGGACTCGAACGCGAGAGGGCTCAATACACAGTATTTC
>CAZTVB010000372.1:0-3401 GCA_964616315.1 uncultured Rikenellaceae bacterium | reverse complement strand
GCGCAAAAAGGATGAAGCGCTCGGTAATCAGAGAGTTACTTAAAATGACTCAGCGTCCTGAACTTATCTCATTTGCAGGAGGATTACCATCGCCTGAGAGTTTTCCTGTAGAACAACTCAAGGATATCACCGTAGAGGTTTTAGATACCGACAGCGCAAAAGCATTACAGTACAGCGAAACTGAGGGAGATAAACGCCTACGTGAAATTTTGGTTGAACGCTACCGCAAAGATGGTATCGATGTAAATATCAACAATCTTATTATAACTACGGCTTCGCAACAAGCACTAGACCTTATTCCTAAACTTTTCGTTAATCCTGGCGATAAAGTTATTTGTGGTTTACCCAGTTACCTTGGAGGTATTGCATCGTTTGCCGTGTATGGAGCAGATTTAATTGGTATTGAGTTAGATGAAAAAGGAATGCGCTCCGATTTGCTTGAGAAAACTCTTGCAGAATTGAAACAAAAGGGCGAAAAGCCTAAATTCATCTATGTTATTCCTGACTTCCAAAATCCAACAGGAATATCGATGCCTGAGGATAGAAGGAAAGAAATTATTGCCATTGCTAAAAAATACGATATCCTAATTATTGAGGACAGCCCTTACCGCGAGGTTCGTTTCAGCGGAACACCACAGCGTACAATGTTTGAGTTGGATGGAACAGGACATGTTGTTCTGCTTGGCACAATGTCTAAGATTTTCGTCCCAGGATTCCGTATTGGCTGGGTTCTAGCAAACGAAGAAATCATCGATAGAATTGTTGTTGCAAAGCAAAATACGGACCTTTGTACATCGTCGTTTGTTCAGAAAATTGCTGTAAAATACTTTGAGAAAGGCTTCTTCGACAAAAACCTTACAACAATTAATGCCAACTATAAAATCAAACGCGACACAATGGTTGCTGCATTCCATAAATATATGCCAGAAGGAGTTAAATGGACTGAACCTGAAGGAGGTTTGTTCCTTTTCGTAACACTTCCTGATTATATGGATGCCGATGAACTATTCAAAGTTGCCATTGAGGAGAATGTGGCATTCGTTCCAGGAACGGTTTTCTACTGTGATGGTGGCGGAAAAAACACATTACGTATTAATTTCTCATTTATGTCGAAAGAGATGAACGAAGAGGGAGTAAAACGCTTAGCCAATGCAATTAAGAAACTAATGAAGTAACCCAACCTTTACCGATAAACCGAAAGACGCTTCAACTGGAGCGTCTTTCTTATTTTTGTTGTACCGGTTGTTTTTAGTACCTTTATCGGCTATGGAGCTATCGGTTATCATAGTAAACTATAATGTAAAGCACTTCCTGGAGCAATGCCTTATGAGCGTTCATTCTGCTCTAAAGGGCATTAATGCCGAAGTTTTTGTGGTTGACAATGCATCGAGCGATGACTCCTGCTCAATGGTTAAACAGAAGTTTCCAACCGTAAAGTTGATTGAAAACTACCAAAATGTAGGATTTTCCAAAGCTAATAATCAAGCAATAGTTCAATCGCAGGGTAAATATATTCTACTGTTAAATCCCGATACCGTTGTACAGGAAGATACTTTCAATAAATGCATTGCATTTATGAATAGCCATGGCGATGCAGGCGCCATTACCGTAAAAATGATTGACGGGAAAGGCAACTATCTACCTGAATCGAAACGTGGATTTCCGTCGCCTTGGGTATCGTTCTTTAAGATATTTGGACTAACATCGCTATTCCCAAAGTCAAAAATATTTGCTCGCTACTACTTGGGGCATCTCGATAAAAATGCCACTAACCAAATTAATGTTCTCCCTGGCGCTTTTATGTTTATAAGAAAAGAAGCCCTGAATCAATCGGGCTTGCTCGATGAGCAATTCTTTATGTATGGCGAAGACATTGACCTATCGTATAGAATTACCCAAGCAGGCTACAAGAACTACTACTACCCTGAGTGTCAAATAATACATTACAAAGGAGAAAGTACCAAGAAAGGCAGCTTAAACTATGTGCTTATATTCTACAAAGCGATGATAATTTTTGCCAAAAAGCATTTTAAATCCAACAAGGCAAGCACCTTTATCATCCTAATTAATTTTGCAATTTACTTTAGAGCGTTCCTCTCCATTATTAAACGAATTATAAATACGCTTTGGCTACCGGCATTGGACGCATTGCTAATTGCTCTGGGATTATTAACTATAACGCCAATTTGGGAAAATTTTCGTTTTCAAAGTTCAAATGTTTACCCCACGGAGTATGTTGCAATCCTAGGCTCTTTTTACATCATAGCGTGGCTTTTGGCCCTATGGATTAATGGGGCCTACGACAAACCTCAAAAACTTACAGATTCAACAAAAGGTATACTTACGGGCTCTATTCTAATTCTTGTAGTTTACTCAATACTCCCCAACGAAATACGCTTTTCGCGGGCAATAATTCTTTTAACAGGATTTTGGGCTTTAATATCTACACTATCAGTTCGCTTTCTTCTGTCAAAATTAAACCCAAGGGCTATAATCAACAATAAATTCATTAAAAAAATAGCCATTGTTGGGAGTAATTCCGAAGAACAAAGGGTAAAGGAAATTCTAAATAATTCAGGGGTAAAATATATTTACGTTGGAAATTTTGAATTAAAAGAGGATGAAAACCAAAACAACATCTCCTTTGAACGCTTGGAAGAATTTGTAAGAATTAACAGTGTTGATGAATTAATATTTTGCACGCAAAGCATATCGATGCAGAATATTGTTACGGCCATGCTATTTCTTAGTTCTTTGGGTAAGGAGTATAAAATTGCACCCCACGAAGGCACATTTATAATTGGCAGCAACTCCATTGAATCCACTGGTGAACTTTACACTTTAGATATTAAAGCGATAGGAACACAAGCAAGCAAACGCAATAAAAAGCTATTTGACCTATTCATTTCATCTCTAATAATACTTTTAATACCCATACTGCTTTTCATTGTTAAAAACCCTCTTAAAAACTGGGTAAATGCATTTAAGGTTCTTACAGGCTCAAAAACATGGATTAGCTACAATGCCGAATATAAAACAGATAATCTTCCCAAAATTAAGGAGGGGATATTCCCTTTCAAACTAAGTAGCCTAAAAGGAGATTCAAACCTAAACCTATTCTACGCTCGAAACTACAATTTAGCATTGGATTTCAAAATACTTCTGGAGAGTATTCTGAAGTAACGAGTATACAGTTTTATGTTCAAATACCATAAAACACAAAAAACATTCAACATTTTTAGAATTTGTGTGTTAATAGGTTGAAAATATCAACAGGATTTAAGTACACAAAAGAATAAATGTTTTATGGCTAAGGAAATTAAAATCATACTCCCCCCAATGGGTGAAGGTATCACCGATGCACGAATTACACGCTGGTTAGTTAAAGTTGGCGATAAAGT
>CAZTVB010000371.1:0-3416 GCA_964616315.1 uncultured Rikenellaceae bacterium | reverse complement strand
ATATATGAACAGTAAGGGGGTGATGTTGATTAAGTGTACATTTTGGGTTTGTTGGGATTGGAAAAAAAACGAGAGTAAAGTTACCTTAGTTTTTAAATTTTGTTTTTGATATGCAAGAGTTGTAAATTCTATGGTTGATTTTTATGGTTATTCTGTAACTTAAATCAAACTCTTTTCATATTCCAATGTTTAAAATCTTAAAAATATTATAACGATGAAAATTCTAGAATATATTGAAACCCGCCGTAGCGCAATGGCTTTTAAGCCTGTGCCAATTAGTATTGAGAGTATCAAACTACTTTTAGATGCGGCAAGTTTGGCTCCATCGGCTTACAATGAGCAACCCTGGCGATTTTATGTTGCCCGCAGGGAGAAGGAGGCTGGATTTAACAGAATTTTAAACGCTCTTGCAGAGCCTAATCAAGTGTGGGCTAAAAATGCATCGGTACTGGTTGCAACCGCATTTGAGCCTAAACTGAATAGAAACAATGCTGATAATTTCCATGCCCTGCACGATTTGGGTTTGGCTACCAGCTGTATGCTTATTCAGGCTCAATCAATGGGGCTTGTAACTCACGTTATGGGTGGTTTTAATAGGGAAACTCTTAGTGATAATCTCTCGATTCCCGATTCACAGGAAATTGGAACAGTTATAGCAATTGGCCTACCCGGCAATGTTGATGAATTACCTGAGAAGTTAAGGGATAGGGCATTGTCACCAAGGAGCAGAAAAGCTCTGGATGAGGTGTGTCGGTTTGTGTAAACTTTTATTGATTGATTAGTAGATTGATACACTAAAATATATTTCTCTTTTTTAATTCAAGTTGTTATGTAGTGATTATTTCTCCACCTATCCAATACTCCAAATAAAAACGGGTGAAGAAATTCACCCGTTTTTGTATTTAAATATCATTCGCTTTTTTCAACCCCAGCATTTTAATTATCCAGCGTGGAATAGGTTTGTGTGGATCGCGTTTGTCCATGTTTAGTTGTATGCCTAGTGGTTTTACCAAAGGAATACGGTGTGCTTCAACAAACTCAATTAAAGTACCATCTGGATCTTCAATGTAGGTAAAATGTCCTGCTGCTTCGCCCATGTCAAAGCTACCCTTATCGTTATGCTTAACGTTTGAGTTTACTGTGAATGGGAAACCTTGGGAGTTGCATACTTTTTCAAGAGCATCCATATTCTTCATATCAAAGCAAAGGTGAATAAAACCTAGATCACCCCAGAAACGGTTCTTGAAAATTTTACTTGGAATTCTATCGGTACACTGAACCAACTCAATGTACGATGTTCCAAAAAACTCCGCAAAACCACCATGACGTGGTTCTGAATGTGTTAAAAGAACTCTACGGAAGGTTCCATCACCTCCGGGTAACGAAATAAGATCGTCGAACTTGCCAGTTTTATCGTAAACAACCTTGTCGTATCCAAGTATTGTTTTGTAAACCCTTAACGAATCCTCAATTTTGCTGACGCCAATAATTGCACCGCCCATACCTGAGGTTGCTTTGTTTTTGTTTACAAAAACAAATTTTTCCTCGTAAATCTCAAAGTAGTTTCCGTAAGGATCTTTTATAAAGAAATGTAGATTTCCATTTGGATCTTGAGTTGGTTCGCAAACGGGCTCCAAGCCTTTAGATTTGAAAAATTCGTAGGCTTTCTTTACATCAGGGCTTTTAACCTTGGCGGCAAAAATTCCAAAATCGCCAATTTGAACGTGGATTTCGGGCATAAGCGGAGTACGTCCTTTGTACTGCCAAATCTCCATACCACCACCGCCTTGCATATTTAGCGCAAGTGCAGCATGACGCTGCTGAGGTTTACCACCTGTGTAGGGTAGCATTAACTCAGCAACTGCATAGTCTTCAAAAATGCGGATATCAAAGCCCAAAAACTCCTTGTACCATTTCCAAGCCTGACGCATATTGCTTACGCCAACGCCAACCTGTTGAATTCCGTATATTATCTTTTCCATGGATTGAATTATTATGTTCGACTTATTTTGTGTACAATTTTAAAGAATAATGATGGGAATAACCTTTTGATATGAACAGCAAAGAGTTCGCCCTTGCCAATCAAAATCTCTGGTTTACGTTTCTTGATTGCTTTAATATATCGTTTTGCGCATTCCTCTGCCGATAGTCCGTTGCCTTGTCCAGGATCCATTACTCCGTGAGCTTTTCCGTTTTGGTCGATAGCGTGGAGCGAAATGTTGGTTCTTATTCGTCCGGGGTAGGCTATGGTTACCGATACATTGTAGGGTAGCATCTCTATTCGGAGTGTTTCGAAAAATCCCTGAATGGCGTGCTTTGCAGCGGCATAAGCCGAGCGTAGAGGAAATCCAAATTTACCAGAGATACTGCTTGTTGCAGCGATGTACCCTTCCTTTGCAGCAATCATTCCGGGTAGAACTAATTTTGTGAGGATAACATAGGAGAAGTAATCTATCTCCATAAGTTTCCTGTCAATTTCCACTGGAGTGTCCATAACCAAGGAGCGTTGGCTTATTCCACCATTATTAATCAATAAATAGATTGTACCGTATTTACTGATTGTATCGTCGGCAATTTGCTTTACCTCTTGTGGGTTCGAAAGGTCTATAGGAATTTCAACGCAAAAGTTCGTGTAATCTTTACAGATTTTAGCAACATCGCTAAGTTCAGTAGGGTTGTTGGATGAGATAAGTAGCTTTGCACCTTCCTTGGCTAGTAGAATTGTAATCTCCTTCCCAATTCCCGATGATGCACCTGTAATCCAAACCAATCTATCTTTAAAACTTACCATAAATATGAAATTATGTTCAGTGTAATTTACAGCGTAAAAAATTAGACACCAAAAGTAAGTTTTTTTACGAAATGGGAGTAACTAAATCCGATAATATAGTTTAGATAAAAGAAAATTCCGAGAATAACCCGGAATTATTTGTGATGTTTATTGAGGTTGTTTAGTATTCTTTTTTTGAGACTAGGTTACCCTTTTCGTCATAGATAATCCAAGTGCCTTTCTTGTCTCCATTTAGGTATTCCATATCATAACGGAGTGTTCCATTCTCGTCCCACACAAACCATTTTCCACTCTTTTTACCCATCACAAAGTTTGCCTCGGATAGTTTTTTCCCGGCTTCGTTCCATGTTTCCCATTTTTTATCTTTTTCGCCGTTGGAGTAGGTACGTATTTCGTTTATTTTGCCCGATTTGAAATATATTTTAACTTCACCGTTTAACACACCATTTGCAATAGGCATTTCGGATTTTATTGTACCATCCTCAAAAAGTTCCTTGTGAGTACCGGTGAATAAATTTCCCTTTTCATCAACGAATTTTCCATCCTTTTCCACAACTTTTTGTTGGGCAAAAACCCCTAAGGGCAATACGAAGAGAATTATCAAAGTAAATAGTTTCATATACTG
>CAZTVB010000370.1:0-3422 GCA_964616315.1 uncultured Rikenellaceae bacterium | reverse complement strand
TCATCTACCAATTAAAAATTTCATTTCAGATTTCTTATACTCAATTCAATAGAATTATAGGTTAGTAAGTCTTCTCAAGAATTATTAAATCTATCCCCTACCTTTACACGTTTATTTACAAAATTCGAATTCTAGCCTTATGCCATACAGCAGAACCCTGACTTTAATCTTAAAAAAATGTTTATTTTGCGTCAAAACAAATTGAATTATGAACTTCACCGATAAAGACCTTAGAGATGCCGCAATAATTGCCTTACGCGATTGTATGGGACTTCAGAAAACAGAAACGCTGCTTATTGTTACCGATGAATTGAAGCGTGAAATTGGACTAGCCCTTCACGATGCTGGTAAGGAACTATGCACGGAGTCTATGCTGATTGAAATTAAATCCAGAGAAATAGACGGACAAGAACCACCTGCTCCAGTTGCAGCATTAATGAAATTGGTTGATGTGGTTGTTTGCCCAACGGAGATGTCTCTTACACACACCGATGCCCGTCGCGAGGCGGCCGCGCTAGGTGTGCGTTTTGGCACAATGCCCGGCATTAACATCGATACAATGGTGCGCTGCCTAAATGCCGATTACGAAAAGATTATCGCTTTAACCGATTTTATCGCAGCTAAACTGGTTGGCGTTAGCACCATTAAGGTAATTACTGAAAAAGGAACCAACGTAGTAATGCCAGTTAAGGACCGTAAAATTCTACCTAGCAAGGGAGTTATGCGCAATAAGGGCGAGAGTGGCAATTTACCATCGGGCGAGGTTTACCTTGCTCCTTGGGAAGACCAAACCAACGGCAAACTGATAATTGATGGTTCAATGGCTGGAATTGGAATGATTGAAACCCCAATTACCATTGAAATTGTTAACGGATACGCCGAAAGCATTACTGGTGGTAAGCAGGCCGAACAGCTAACCGCGATGCTCGATAAGGTTGGCCGCGATGCCCGCGCCGTTGCCGAGTTTGGAATTGGAACAAACTACAAGGCAATTCTAACGGGCGAAATTCTTGAGGACGAAAAAGTGTTTGGAACAATCCATATTGCCTTCGGCAACAATAAAAGTATGGGTGGGCGCATATCGGTAGGCAGCCATTTGGATGGTTTAGTGAAGGAACCCGATGTTTACTTCGACAATGAACTTGTAATGAAAAAAGGCAAGATGATTGGGTTTGAGATTTAATCTTATCAAAAGAAATGATAAAAGGGCTTTGGCATACTAATGCTAAAGCCCTTTTACTTTAAAAAAATAAATCTTAATTAAACAATCATGTGAACAAAATTTATTAATATTGAACTACTTATAACCTAAACCTTAAAAATGCTTGAAAAAATAATTGACTTCAGCATTAAGAATAAACTCATAGTTATTCTGTTTACCCTAACAATAGCAGCATTTGGATTTTACTCAGTATTTAAAATATCGGTAGGTGCAGTACCTGATATTACCAATAATCAAGTACAGGTTATAACAACATCGGGAAATTTGTCGACTCAAGAAATTGAGCAATACATTACGGCTCCTGTTGAAATGGAAATGGCTAATTTGCCTGGGGTAAAGGAAATCCGTTCTGTATCAAAATTTGGAATATCCTTAGTGACAATAGTTTTTGAGGATGATTTAGGAACGTACCTTCCAAGGCAACTTATCTCCGAAAAAATAAAAAGTGCAACTGCAAAGATTCCAGAAGGTTTTGGAGAACCTGAAATGGGACCAATAACTACAGGACTTGGGGAGATTTACCAGTACACACTCGACACTAAAGAAGGTTATGAAAACAAGTACTCAGCCTCCGATTTACGAACCATTCAGGATTGGGTTATAAAGCGAAGATTATCTGGGATTAATGGCGTAGTGGAAATTAATAGCTGGGGAGGTTACTTAAAACAATACGAAGTGGCTATTACACCTTCGCAGCTAGTTGCTATGAATGTAACCCTAATGGAGGTATTCGATGCATTAGAAGCCAACAACAGCATATCGGGTGGCTCCTATATCGAGAAAACAAACCAAAGTTACTTTATTCGCGGCGATGGACAGGTTAAGTCAGTAGAGGATATTGAGAATATTGTTGTTAAAAACACAAACGGAACACCTATTCTTGTCAGAGATATTGCAAGTGTTAAGTTTGGACACGCCAACAGGTACGGTGCAATTACAGCAAACGGGAAAGGCGAAACAATCCTTGGGCAGGTTATGATGCTCAAAAATGCAAACTCCAAGGAGGTTATTGCCGAGGTAAAAAATCGTGTAGCAGAAATTCAAGAAAACCTACCCGAAGGTGTGTATATCAATCCTATTGTCGACAGAAGCGAACTGGTAGCCAAAACAACATTTACCGTTGTTGAGAACCTAATACTGGGTGCAATAATTGTAATGTTCACCGTAATTATTCTCCTTGGGAATATCCGCTCTGCTCTTGTAATAACATCAATGATTCCGCTTGCTCTGCTTTTCACAATATCGATGATGTACATTTTTGGGATAGATGCCAACCTGATGAGCCTTGGAGCACTTGACTTTGGGATTATTATTGATGGCGCAGTTATTATTGTTGAATTTATTGCACTAAAAATATCAGTAAAAAAGAGTGAAATAGAATCAACAAGTGGCGACGAGCGTTCGAACATTATGGATGCAATATCGTTTGATGGAGCATCAAAAATGATGAAATCGGCAATATTTGGACAAATAATCATCCTCATTGTGTTTATCCCAATCCTCTCGTTAACTGGAGTTGAGGGAAAAATGTTTAAACCTATGGCTCTATCGTTCTGCTTTGCCATTATTGGGGCCATGATAATGGGTTTAACGTGGCTACCTGTTGCATCATCGCTATTCCTAAAGCCATCCAAATCAAATAAGAAAAACATCTCCGATTGGATTATGGGACTTGCTCACAAATCATACTCGCCCGTAATTAGCTGGGCATGCGCACATAAAAGAATTGTGCTTGGTGCAGCAATGTTATCATTACTATTTACAGCATTCCTCTTCACCAGAATTGGCGGAGAGTTTGTTCCCACGTTAGACGAAGGCGACTTTGTTATTCAACCCGTACTTAAAACGGGCACTTCGCTAACAAAAACCATTGAGACCACAACCAAGATGGAGCAGATTCTGATAAAGAATTTCCCTGAGGTTGATAAAATAGTTAGCCGAATTGGTGCTGCCGAAGTCCCCACCGACCCAATGTCGATGGAAGAAATCGACATGATTATCAAACTAAAACCACGTAAAACCTGGACTAGTGCTAAAACCAAAGAGGAATTGGCAGATAAATTCAAAGAGGCTCTTTCGGCTATCCCTGGAATTGAATACGAGTTTACTCAGCCTATAGAGATGCGTTTCAACGAGTTAATCACTGGTGTTCGTTCCGATATTGCCATTAAGATTTTTGGGGATGATTTGGAGTATATCG
>CAZTVB010000369.1:0-3427 GCA_964616315.1 uncultured Rikenellaceae bacterium | reverse complement strand
GTTAAAGACTATTCTATTAAATCACTATATAATTTAAAATTCTCCTCATCAAAACAGACAAAAAGAACCCTTTTGGGATACTTATTCTTTTCCAGAAATGATTTTACTACGCTAACAGCAATTTCGGCTGCAAGTTTTTTAGGAAATCCGTAGACTCCAGTACTGATATTTGGGAAAGCTATACTTTTCAGAGATTTTTCGTTGGCAATTTTCAAACAGTTTGTGTAGGCTCTCCTCAAAAGAACAGTTTCATCGTTAATTCCGCTACGCCATATTGGACCAACGGTGTGTATAACATATTTTGCCTTTAGGTTATAGCCCTTTGTAATACGGGCTTCGCCAGTTGGGCATCCTCCTATCTTTTTGCATTCCTCTAAAAGGAGAGGGCCTGCGGCACGATGAATTGCACCGTCAACGCCACCTCCGCCAAGTAAACTTTCGTTGGCAGCGTTAACAATTGCTTCAACATCAAGTTGAGTTATATCGCCTTTAATAAGTTCAATCATCAAAAACTACCTTAATTGTGCACCCAACTCTTTTGTGTAAGCCTCAATCAAGCGCTTCATTGTGCGTTCAATTTGCTCGTCGGTTAGGGTTTTGGATTCATCCTGTAAGGTAAAGCTAACTGCATACGACTTTTTACCCTCAGGAAGGTTCTTTCCTTGGTATACATCGAACAAGTTTACGTTTTTAAGCATTTTGCGCTCAGTTACGTAAGCAAGTTTACGAACCTGTTCGTATGTTACAGTGTTATCAATTAGCAATGCCAAATCGCGGCGAACCTCAGGGTATTTAGGCAATTCGGTGTACGATATTTTATTCTTTGTCGATTGCTTTAGCATCATCTCCCACTCTATCTCGGCAAAGAATACATCAGCCTTAATGTCGAAATCGTTGGTAAGATTGCTATTAACAACACCAAAAGTTGCAACCACCTTACCCCCGTTGGTTTTGTATACCATTCCGTAATCGAAAATATCGGCAGGAGTCTCGGTGTGCTCTAATGATTCAGCATCGAATCCAAATCTGTTAAGCAATGAGTGAACAAAACTCTTTAGGTTGAAGAAATTAACCTTATCGGATTTTTGCGACCAATGCTCAGCATCCTTATCGCCTGTTAACCAAATTGCTAGACGGAAATTCTCGGTATATCTATCTAACGGAGTTTTGGGGTTCTCAATATCGGCATTGAACTTATAGCAATTTCCAAACTCGTAGAGTTTAAGGTCTGGATTACGGAAATTAGTGTTACGCTGAATGCTCTCCAAGCCTCCAAAAAGCAATGTTTGACGCAATACGCTCAAATCGTTACTTAGCGGATTCAAAATTTGAACAGAGTTCTGTTCTGGAAAAGTGGTCAAATCCTTATAGTAAGCAGCCTTGGTAAGCGAGTTACACATTATCTCGTTGAACCTATTATTCGATAGAAAATCAGCAGCAATATTCTGCAACTGATACGAATCGGGTTTCTTGGAGTAACTTAATGTGCTACTAACCTTTTGAGGCATCTCAATATTGTTGTAGCCATAAATTCTGAGTACATCCTCCACCACATCGGCTTCGCGTAAAACATCCACCCTATATGTTGGAACGGCCAAAGCCCAATCGTTGCCATTCTTTGAGGTAACATCTATCTCTAATCCTTTAAGAATAGTTTCGATAGTTTCGGTTGGAATTTGCTTCCCTATTAAACTCCAAGCACGCTCAACATTAAACTCAACCTTGAATTTCTCCACAGGAGTTGTGTAAACATCAACTATTTCCGATGATATTGTTCCACCAGCAACCTCTTTAATAAGCATTGCAGCGCGTTTTAACGCCCAAATCGTGATGTTAACATCAGTTCCACGTTCAAAACGGAACGATGCATCGGTATTTAGTCCGTGTCTACGTGCTGTTTTACGAACCGATACAGGGTTAAAGCACGCACTCTCAATAAAAATTTTGGTTGTTTTCTCAGTCACACCTGAATGTAATCCACCGAACACCCCTGCAATACACATTGGCTCGGATTCGTTACAAATCATCAAATCGTCGGCGTGAAGTTTACGCTCAACACCATCGAGAGTTACAAAAGGTGTTCCCTCGGGCATTGTGCGAACCACAACCTTATTCCCTTTAATTACATCGGCATCGAAAGCGTGGAGCGGTTGACCAATCTCATGAAGCACATAGTTGGTAACATCCACCACATTGTTAATTGGGTTTAATCCAATGGCTTTAAGCCTATCCTGCAGCCATTTTGGTGATGGACCAACCTTAATGCCGCTTACAGTTATTCCAGAATAACGAGGACACGCCTGAGTTGCAACAACCTCCACAGGAATTGTCAACGATTGATTATCGACCTTAAAAGCCTCGACACTGGGTTTAACTGCATGTTTTGCATTGTTATGCAAGCCTAGGTAAGCCATTAAATCGCGAGCAACACCAAAATGAGAAGCAGCATCAATGCGGTTTGGAGTTAAACCAATCTCGTACTGATAATCATCTACTATCTGAAAATACTCACGTGCAGTTGTACCAATTTTAGTATCGTTTGGTAAAACCATAATGCCTGCATGGGATGTTCCAACACCAAGTTCATCCTCGGCACAAATCATTCCTTCCGATGCAGCACCACGTATTTTTGCCTTCTTTATTACAATTTCCTCGTTACCAAAATAAAGTTTTGTACCAACAGTAGCCACTAAAACCTTTTGCCCTTTGGCAACATTAGGAGCTCCGCATACTACATTTAAAGGTTCGGCCTGTCCAACATTAACGGTGGTAATGCTAAGTTTATCGGCATCGGGATGTTTTTCGCAGGTAAGCACCTCTCCCACTACAACTCCTTCGAGCCCACCTTTAATGGTTTCAATCTTCTCCAAACCTTCAACCTCAAGTCCAATGGATGTTAGAATTTGAGCTATTTGCTCAGGTGCCATTTCAATATCAATGTACTGTTTTATCCAGCTATGCGAAATCTTCATCGGTAAAAACTTTATATTTTATGGAATATTAAAAACTTTACAAGTGAGCAAAAGTAAAGATAATTTGGCAATATGACAATTAGGCGATGAGACAATTTGAAAATTTGGAAATGGTAGATTATAGAAAGGGAATGTATATCGCAAAAACTCACCCCTATCCCTCTCTTTCTGAGCGAAAGAGAGGGGAATAAGGCTACTCATATAACGAATCTCATATCAGTTTAATAACTCAACAACCTATTTACCACCATTATAATACCCAAGAAAATTTTTCTATCAAAATGCCTTCCGTAAGAAAAAAACATTACTTTTGCGATGTTAAATCAACCAATTTTATGATTAACAATTCAGCCATTTGCATAAAAACCAGCGCTTTCGTACTCATTAAGGGTATGAAACAGATGTCTATGTGCAAGAAACGCTCGTCGTTGCAGGCTGATAGTATAGTACCGTAG
>CAZTVB010000368.1:0-3442 GCA_964616315.1 uncultured Rikenellaceae bacterium | reverse complement strand
TACCCAATATTTCACCAAAAAGCCGTGAATGAATTGCATAAAAATTTATGCATGTTAATTGAAACAACTCCGAACTAATAGAAAATAATTCTTGAAGTTTTTGTTTTGATTTATTTTGCATTAAACCTTATTAACCATACAACATAAAATGAAAAGAGCACTAATTTTTCTGTTTGGCATCTTCATGCTCTCCGCATGCTCCAACAAAAACGAGTCGGCTGTTTATTTTACAGACCAAATCACGCCCGAAGGGTTCATGAAAGTTTACGAGAAAATCTCGAAGGAACTTGAAGGAAAAGTTGGCGTTAAGGTTCATTTTGGCGAGGAAGGGAATACTTACTACGTTAAACCAGAACTGTTCAAAAATATTGTTCTTGATTGCAATGGAACATTCATTGAAACTAATGTTCTTTACAAAAGCCCACGTCAACAAACCGACAGCCATATTGCCCTCGCAAAAAGCCACGGTTTTACTTATGCACCAATTGACATTCTTGATGCTCCTGGCGAATTGCTAATTGAAAACGTTGAGGGTTGTCAGCATTACAACAAGTTTTACTTTGGAAAAAATCTTGATAACTACAATTCGTTCCTAATCATATCGCATTTCAAGGGTCATGGTTCATCTGGGTTTGGTGGAGCAATAAAAAACATCTCAATGGGTTTTGCCACCCCAAAAGGAAAGTTGGCAATGCATAGAAACAATTTCCCTGTTTGTGAGCACAACCGTTGCACTAACTGCGACAGTTGTGCAGTAGAATGCCCAGCCAATGCTATCACCACTAACCCATTCAGCATTGATGTTGAAAAATGCACAGGATGTGGTAAGTGTATAGATGTTTGCCCAAACGATGCACTGCGATACCCAAAGGATAAAGAGGATATTCAAACGGTTTTTTGTGAAAGACTGGTTGAATATGCAAAGGCAATCCTTAATCGTCATGAAAAAATGGTTTACATCAACGTTTTAGTTGACATTTCTACTTCATGCGATTGTTCCAAAAACCCAGGAAAACCATTTGTGCCAAACATTGGCATTTTGGCATCAACAGATATTGTTGCTATAGAAAAAGCCAGCCACGATTTAGTGGCCAAAGCGCACGGCTGCAAAGACCCTTTCCTAGAGGCAGTTAAAACAAGTGGATTACGGCAAATTGAGTATGCTTATGAACTCGGCATGGGCAATAAAAACTATAAACTTATCAACTTAGACACAAACGAAACAACAGTTGTAAGCGCAGAGTAATTTTAACAAAATAGCTAACTTTGCAAAAACTAAATACACAACAATGAAAATAGCAGAAATTCACACCCCGAAAGGTGTTATGAAGATCAAATTCTACGAAGAAGATGCACCTAATACAGTGGCTAACTTTGTAAAACTTGCCGAATCGGGCTTCTACAATGGTCTTGCATTTCACCGGGTAATTCCAAACTTTGTAATCCAAGGTGGATGTCCTTTCTCAAAGGATATTAAAGACCCAAGAGTTGGAACAGGTGGTCCAGGTTATAAAATTAACTGCGAGCTAACTGGTGGAAACCAATACCACGACCGTGGTGTTCTCTCAATGGCTCATGCTGGACGTAATACAGGTGGTTCTCAGTTTTTCATCTGCCACGGAAGGCAAAACACTCAACACCTAGACCGTCAGCACACGTGCTTTGGTAAAGTTTACGAAGGACTTGAGGTAATTGACGAAATTAGGGCTGGCGACAAAATTGATAAGATAGTTATTGTTGAAGAGTAGTATTACTCACACATTATTTCAAACTAAAAACGCTGACTTCAAAATCAGCGTTTTTTTTATCATCGGTTACTTTTTACTTCCAAACAAATGTAAAAACCCTTTATAAGGACCATAGTCAAACTCCCTTCCATCCCAACCTTTGGCCTCAATAATAAAGAAGTAAACACCATCGGAGGCTATGGCTCCAGTTCCTTTAACCTTACCATCCCAACCTTCCCACTCACGAGGGTTACCAGAGTACTCGTAAACCAATCGGCCTGAGCGAGTAAAAATCTTAATGCTAAAAGATTGTACCGACTTGATTTTCTTTTCGGGCTCAATAAACTTGAATTTGCTGTTTGTTTCATCTCCATTAGGTGAGAAAACATTAGGTATTGCATCGGGGCTAATCTTCGCTGAATCCACCTTCACTTCTAACTCCACCGAATCCTTACAACCAGAACTAGTATTAACCACTAAATGTTTCACTTTAAAGTAGGCTGGTCGCAACAAATCCTTAGGTGGAAATGACTCTATTCTGTTAGCAAACAAGGAACTATCGCGCCAAATAGTATTATAATCGTAGTCTAAATTCGATTTCTGTCTCAGCAAAAACCAGTATAAGGAATCGCAATTAACGGATGAACTTTCCATTCTCAACTCAAGCAGTGCCTCATAACCATCACTGGAGTTGCTATCGTAATCAGCCCAAGACCCATCCTTATTAACCTGCACTTTTTGAATTGCTTTAGCCGCAATAGCATTAATAGTTGGGGTTTGAAGGGCTAATACTCTTCCAAAAACATTTGTAATCTCAACGGTATAAGTTGAGTTATATAGCGGTGCGGGATTCTGTATGGTTTGTCTTAGCGTTCCACTTTGCGAAAATTCAACTCTCGATTCCGACGCCACCCATTCTACCTGCTTAAAGTATCCTTTCCCGTATGTATTATTCTCAGGATGCGAGTTAACCCTTGACAAATCGTAGTATACAAACCTATCGTACTCTATATTGTAAGACACGGGAAATGAAACTGCGGTTAATACCAAAAACTCACACTGACTATCGGCATCAATCCTACTTAACGCCACATTATCGGTAAATACCCAAGCCGTAAAGATTTCTACTGAATCAGTGTTATCGGTTACTACAACTCTATAACCACCTTCTGCAAGATTAGTTATTTCAGAGGTAACCTGATTTGTTTCAGTATGGAATAATTCGAATCTATTTGCAGGAACGGCTATGTTTGGATTGTACTTATACCAATTAAATGTTGATAAATTTGAAGTAGTGTGCTGTGCTTTTAATGTGCCTGTATTAGCAAAGAAAGCAAAAATTGAGTCCTGTTTTGTAGGATTAATTACGTACTTGGTTAAATCAGCCCAATTACGTCCAGGGGCAGTTAACTGCGCAAATGAACTTATCGACCACAAAAGGAGTGGCAAAACTAGAATATATCTATAATTCAATCGTTGCATTGTTTATAAAAATGGACTACAATATTAACGAAATATTACGAGATTGTTGTTTTATGGCAGAGCGTTTTGATAGAATTTGTGATAACAGCACTGTCGGAGTATGGGAGAAATGGCGTGGTGGAGTAATATTTGAGGCAACATAACAGTTCATTACTCCATCACTCCAATGGTTGTCGTTCAATTCTGATTTAATGTTAATAACAATACAGTTCTATTTTTGTAATACTTAATGT
>CAZTVB010000367.1:0-3474 GCA_964616315.1 uncultured Rikenellaceae bacterium | reverse complement strand
ATCCTTTGAAATGCTTTAGTTTCCATTATTCAACTCTTCTTTCGTTAAGGATTGTTTGAAGTTCTTTCTCGTAATTGTAGAACTCTTCGGTTTGGAATATGGAATAGTTCATCTGCTTAAGGGCATTAATAATGCGCTTATAGTAAAGTGAACATTGCTCAAAACCATCGAACCTGAAGTTCATATCAGCAATCGACATTACTTTTTCCAGCATAAAACGCTGACGTTGTAATGGCGTGTTAGAATCAATCTTATCGAATGCATCCTGTTGGAGAATTACAAAGTCAATAATTTCGGCCTTCCAGAATCTATCATGATAATCCAACGGTACGCTATCATCACCAAGGATATTTATTTGCTCATAGGCCTCCTTACCGCGCTGAACAATATTCTTGGATTTTAAAACAAGATTAACCCAGTTAGGACTGATATTTTTGTTTAAATACTCTTGAATTTCAGGATATTCCAGGTATTTAGAGTAACTATCCATTGAATCAATAGCAGGATAACGCTTACTATCGGCACGTTGCTGTGAAAGTGCGTAGAAACAGCGAGCTGCCTTTTTAGTTGATTCTGTTACAGGCTCCTTTAGGTTACCACCAGCAGGCGATACTGTACCAATAAAGGTAACAGAACCAGTTGTTCCATTATTAAGGTAAACCATACCTGCACGAGCGTAGAAGTTTGCAATAATAGCAGGCAAGTCCATAGGGAATGCATCAGGACCAGGAAGTTCCTCTAGCCTATTACTCATTTCGCGAAGCGCCTGTGCCCAGCGTGAAGTAGAGTCAGCCAAAAGAAGGACTTTTAATCCCATTGACCTGTAGTACTCACCAATGGTCATTGCAGTATAAACTGACGCTTCGCGCGATGCAACGGGCATATTGGATGTATTACAGATAATTGTAGTACGTTCCATTAATTTACGGCCGGTACGTGGATCGACAAGATGAGGAAATTCAGCAAAAATTTCAACTACCTCATTTGCACGTTCACCACAGGCTGCTACAATAATCATATCGGCCTCTGCCTGTTTTGCCAATGCGTGCTGAAGTACTGTTTTTCCACAACCAAAAGGACCTGGAATAAACCCAGTACCACCCTCGGCAATTGGGTTAAGAGTATCAATTACCCTTACACCTGTTTCCATAATTTTGAATGGACGAGGTTTTTCGCGATATGCAGTAATAGCTCTTTTAACAGGCCATTTTTGAACCATGGTTACGTTAACATTTTCGCCTTTTGAGTTTGTTAACACCGCAATGGTATCGGTAATTTTGTAGGTTCCCTTTGACACTATAGATTTAACTGTGTATTTATCAGTCAGTGTGAATGGAACCATTATTTTATGATTGAGCCAACCTTCAGGAACTTCGCCCAACCAATCAGCAGCAGTAACTTGTGTTCCTGGTGTTACAGTTGGTGTAAATTCCCAGGTTGAGTCCATATCCAAAGCATCGGTATAATCGCCACGTTGTAGGAAAATACCATTCATTTTGGCCAAATCGTGCTGCAATCCGTCATAGTTTTTAGAAAGTAGTCCAGGCCCAAGGCTCACCTCAAGCATATGACCTTGGAACTCAACTGAGTCTCCAACTCTAAGTCCACGAGTACTTTCAAAAACCTGAACGTATGCAAGTTTACCTATGACCTTAATAATTTCGGCCATTAGGTTTACTCCAGAAAGATTAATGTAGCAAATCTCATTCTGGGCAACCGGGCCATCAACCTCTACAATAACAAGGTTGGCAATAATTCCGGTTACTTTACCTTTAGTTTTCATTCGTATCCTATTATTGTTTTTACTTTATTTAGTTATCAAACCACAATTACGAGTGCAGGTTATTGGCAATGTCGTATGTAGCCTTTAAATCATCGAATAAATGTTTAAATAGCCCTTCGCCAATTTTTGCATCGAGTTTTAACCAACGGTTAATAATACTTGCCTTGATAAAGAAAGCGAGAATAACGTTTATATTGAAGTAATCCCACGTTGTGAGTTCGGTAGCCATATCCCACTTCAACAAATCAAATCTTCGCTCACGTTCTAAAACATCCTGGATTTCGGAAATCTGAAGAATCTTCTCAAAATACTCTATTTCCTTTTTAATACCAAAATCCGACGCATGACTCTTTGCAAGCACCTCAATTAAAGGATAGTTGCCAACAAGATGCCTTGCAGGGTCAACACCTAATTTACGGCAATTGATGGCTGCAAGAATATTGTTAAAGTCTCGAATAAACGTGAACCATTGGCTAAGGAATTGATTTTTATGATTAATGGCCAACTCGTAAAACTTCTCCTGAAAGATTGTCTCGGGATGTTTTTCTATGGCACTATAATCTTTGTCTTCGTCATCAACAACCTCAATTTCTTCTTCAGGATTCCGTTGCTTGCCTGTAATCTGGTAGTAGAAATCCTGCATATACTCAGGAAGTTGAGAAACGTTTTCGTCTAGCTCATCAAAGGTAGACTTATCAATTCCGCCCAATTCGTTGTACTCGAATCCTCGCTTCAGAATTTGATTAAGGAAATTCTCGTTATCGTATGGTAAATGTAAAAACTCTACCAATTGATAATCTAAAGGATGAATGTTTTCCTTTACTTCGGCTTTAAGTGCATTTACGCTAAAATCCTTTCGTTCCTGATCCATTAAAAGTTCAGGAAGACTGGCTACCAAATAATAGTAGTTGCGCATCATGCTATTTTCCTCCAAAAAGCAATGTTACAATCTTTGGACGCATGTAATCTTTGAAAAGCGACTCAAAATCGGACTCAGTAAAGCTTACAATGTAACTACCATCCTTTGGACCAATTTTGAAACCATACTTGATTGCTTTGTCAACGGCAAACTCAACAGATGCATTTAGCTTTGCGTGGGTTTTGTTTACAAAGTGGTCGTTCATAGTTTTTTCCATATCGGCCGGAACAAGTACTTTAAGTGATACTTTTTCTGGCGAATTTGGTTCCCAGCGATTGATGGCTGTTTCGATAATCTTTTTAACAAAATCGGCATCTTTTAGAGCATCAACGGTTGGTGCCTCAAAAAGTTTAGCCTCAATAAGCGATGTGATTTCCTGCTTTAATCCACCCATTACTTGTTTTGCGGACAGATTGATTTCGGTCTCCACATTTTTCTTGTAGTCGTTGGCTTCCTTGTGGGCAGCGGCAATTATTTGTTCAGCTTGAGATTTTGCATCGCTAAGAATTTTGGATGCTTCATCTTTAGCTTTACCAATAATTTGGTTGGCCTCCTCCTGCCCTTTTTCAAGACCTTCGCGGTAGATTTTTTCGGTTAGCTCTTGAAGTTTATTCTGCATGGTAGTTCCTCCAAACAATATTAATGTTAATGTATTATTTATTAATTATTTAACTTTTATTTCGGTAATAAAACTGATTGCCCAGATTGCACAAATATATTTTTTGGCAATGTATAAATTTATGACATTTGTTAATATTTTTAACTACAATGT
>CAZTVB010000366.1:0-3480 GCA_964616315.1 uncultured Rikenellaceae bacterium | reverse complement strand
ATCCATAACAATAAAACAATTTTCCATAAATTAGCGAAAGTTAAAAATACGAGTATGCTTAATCTAGTTGCCGACCAATCCTACCTGAATTCATATCAACTTGATATTTACGACACCTCTTTCGATAAGTTGATGCAGAAGCGTATTTACAAGGTGCTGCTTATTTGCAGCAGTTACGATGCCTTTATGCTGGAAGAGGATGGACGTATAGATGAGCAAATTTTTAACGAGTACGTTTCGCTTAGCTTAAGGTATCCGCCCGTATTTATCCAAGCGCATACTGCCCGTGAGGTTCTAAAAGTTCTTCAGGAGGAGCGTATCGACCTTATTATATCGATGCTTAATGTTGGTGAAATTGACACCTTTAATTTAGCAAAGATGCTAAAGGCAAGACATCCCAATATTCCAATAGTTGTTCTTACACCTTTTTCGCGTGAGGTGTCAATACGCCTTCAGCGTGAGGATTTATCTGCTATTGATTATGTTTTTTGCTGGTTGGGGAACGCCGACCTATTGCTTGCAATAATTAAGTTAATTGAGGATAAGATGAATGCCGACCACGATATTCTGGATGTTGGTGTTCAGGCTATATTACTTGTGGAGGATTCGGTGAGGTACTATTCATCATTCCTTCCAAATATCTACAAGATTATTTTTCGGCAGGCTAGGAGTTTTATGACTGAGGCGCTTAACGAGCATCACCGAATGCTCCGTATGCGGGGTCGTCCAAAAATTTTAATGGCTACAACATACGAGGAGGCTGTTGCATTGTACCGCAAGTATCAGAATAATATAATTGGAGTTATCTCTGATATTAGCTATAAGGTTGATAACCATAGGGATCATTTAACCAAAGCAGGATTACGATTGTGTAAGTTGATTCGTACGGAGGATCCAAATATGCCATTTCTACTTCAATCATCAGAGTTTTCAAATAAACTTTATGCCGATGAGCTTGGAGTTAGTTTTGTGCATAAGTACTCAAAGACCTGTAATATCGAGATTCGCGATTATATTATCAACAATTTTGGTTTTGGTGATTTTGTTTTTCGCGACCCCGATACCATGGCTGAGGTAGGACGTGCTACCGATTTAAGCCAGCTGCAACAGCTTATTATGACAGTTCCCGATAGGTCGTTAGTGTACCATACGAGCCGAAACGATATTTCTAAATGGCTGAATGCTAGAGCGATATTTTCAATTGCTCAGCTTTTTAAACCAATGACCCTAAGAGATTTCAAGAACACCGACGATGCCCGCAACTTTCTTTTTTATGCAATATCGGCTTACCGGTTGAGTAAAGGAAGGAGTATTATTGCAAAATTCGACAGGAACACCTTTGACGAGTACAAGTTTTTTTCCCGTATTGGTGAAGGATCTATTGGCGGAAAGGCTCGAGGATTGGCTTTTATTAATCAGGTGATAAAGGATTACAACCTGTTTCATAAATTCGATGATGTAATAATAAGCATTCCCCGTACTGTTGTCATTAGCACAGACTTGTTCGATGAGTTTATGGAGTCCAACAACCTGTACGGAATAGCTTTGCAGGATGTTGAGGATGAGATTGTTTTAGAGGCATTTGTATCGGCAAAACTTCCGGAAAGGTTAAAAATTGATTTGCGGAAAGTAATATCAGTATTTAAGCGTCCGTTGGCCGTACGCTCTTCAAGTAAGTTGGAAGATTCACATTATCAGCCATTTGCTGGTATTTACTCAACCTATATGGTTCCTCGCTCCGAGGACTCCGAACAAATGCTTCGAATGCTTTGTAGTGCCATTAAAGCTGTGTATGCCTCGGTATTTTTTAGGGCTAGTAAGGCTTATATGAATGCAACCCAGAATGTTATTGACGAGGAGAAAATGGGTATTGTTATTCAGGAGATATGTGGTAATGAGTATGGAAATATTT
Organism: uncultured Rikenellaceae bacterium; assembly: GCA_964616315.1. Taxonomy (GTDB): domain Bacteria; phylum Bacteroidota; class Bacteroidia; order Bacteroidales; family Tenuifilaceae; genus SB25. The sequence continues at coordinate 1,568 of CAZTVB010000366.1, read as the reverse complement.
ACTTGCCAACGCTTTCAGGTGTAGCCCGCAGTATCAATTTTTATCCAATTGGCTCCGAAAAGCCAGAGGATGGAATAGCAAGCATTGGTTTTGGTTTGGGAAAACTGATTGTGGATGGTGGAGTAGCGCTTAGGTTTTCGCCCAAATATCCAAAGAAAATACTTCAACTTTCTTCGCCCGAAATGGCATTGCGGCAAACCCAGAAAAGTTTTTATGCCTTGAACACCAATCCTGCAGAATTTATACCTCAAGTTGATGATGGAATGAATTTGCTTAAGATGGAAATTAATGAGGCAGAGGGAATACCCGATTTGAGGTATATTGCATCAACTTACGATTTTCATAGTGGAATTATTCGCGATGGTTACTACGACGAAGGGAGAAAACTAGTCACATTTGCAGGAATATTAAAACATAAAACATTCCCGCTGGATGAAATACTTCAGACCTTGCTCGAAATAGGGAAAAAGGAGATGAATAATCACATTGAGATTGAGTTTGCGGCCAACTTAAATACCCCGAAAGGCATGCCTAAAATGTTCAACTTCCTACAGATTAGACCCATTGTTGAGAGCGATCAAACAGAGGTGATTAATTGGGATTCTGTAGATTATTCCAAGGCAATTATACACTCAAAATCAGCATTGGGGCATGGAACAGTAAAGGATATTTACGACTTTGTATACGTAAAACCCGAAAAGTTTAACCCCGCTCGTACTAAGGAAATTGCCCACGAAGTGGAGGAAGTAAATAAACGCTTTATAAGTTTGAAGAGAAACTACATAATAGTTGGCCCAGGCCGCTGGGGTAGTAGCGATCCTTGGTTGGGAATCCCAATTAAATGGTCGCAAATATCGGAGGCTAGGGTAATTGTTGAGTCTGGCTTGGATAACTTTAGAGTTGACCCCAGTCAGGGTACGCATTTTTTCCAAAACTTAACATCCTTTAGGGTGGCATACTTAACCATAAATCCATATATGAACGATGGACTTTACGATTTAGAATACTTAAATTCTCAGCATGCCTCCTACGAGACGGAATTTTTAAGGTGTGTAACATTTAACAAGCCTTTAGTTATTAAAGTGGATGGAAAAAACAATTTAGGTATCATATTGAAAGCAGAAGAGCCTATTTAAGTTAAAGATTGACATCAAATTCCGAAAAACCTGTTTAATATCATGTTTTTATATGATGTTTTTCTTTTGAAATGTCATTATTAAGACTCAAATTTGAACAACTTTTTCAGGACATTATTCCTGAGAAATAAAATCAAAACTTATAAGTTTTACACTTTTAAAAAATTAAGCGATGAATGTACATAAACTAATGGCTGAGCTTGAAAAGAAACACCCAGGTGAGGTGGAGTATTTACAAGCCGTACGCGAGGTTCTTGAGTCAATTGAAGAGATTTACAACCAAAATCCTCAATTTGAATCTGCTGGTATTATTGAGCGCATTGTTGAGCCTGACAGGATCTTAACATTTAAGGTGCCTTGGGTTGACGATGAGGGTAAAGTTCACGTTAACTTAGGTTATCGCGTTCAGTACAACAACGCCATTGGACCTTA
>CAZTVB010000365.1:0-3512 GCA_964616315.1 uncultured Rikenellaceae bacterium | reverse complement strand
AGAATTTCTATCCAACTGAATGATTCTCGGAGAACAAGCGTAACCGTCCAAAACGACACATATTTCCGAGACTTTATAGACACACTCATAAGGCATAATGTTGAAATAAAGTAGAAACAAGGTGGTAGTAAAACCACCTTTTTCTTTATATCTTGCACACATAAAATACTGAACAATTGGAAAGTCAAAAGAAATCGTACCTATACGCTTCGCTTGTAATCCTTTTTTGGGGGACTTCGGCCACCGCGTTCAAACTTGGGTTGAAATCGTTTAGCTATGTTCAACTTCTGTTTTGGTCATCGCTGTCGGCAACGGTTATTCTTTTTACAATCCTATTAATTCAGAATAAGGGGAAGGAACTAATATCATCTACTCCCAAGCAACTACTGAACTCGGTCTTGGAAGGCTTTCTGAATCCATTCCTTTACTACTTTGTGCTTTTCAAAGCATACAGTTTATTGCCGGCACAAGTTGCGCAGCCTTTAAACTATGTCTGGCCAATATTACTTGTGCTACTTGCAGCTGTTTTCCTAAAGCAAAAGCTTCATTGGTACGACTTTGCTGCGCTTTTCCTAAGTTTTATTGGTGTTGTTTTCATTTCATCGCAAGGAAGCATTGATGTTTTCTCTGCTAGCAACCCACTTGGCGTAACGCTTGCGTTAATCAGTTCAATAGTCTGGGCATCGTTCTGGATAATAAATGTGAGGGATAAAGACAGAGATGAGGTTGTTAAACTCTTCCTGAGTTTTGGATTCGCAACCATATTCTGCTTGGCGCCAATGCTCATATTCGATGGGTTTAATTCACTCCCTTTGAATGGATTATTGGCATCAATTTATATTGGAGCCTTTGAGATGGGTATAACTTTTGTGCTTTGGTTAAAAGCAATGAAATATGCAACCAACACAGCAAAACTTGGAAATTTCTCGTACCTTGTTCCGTTTGTAGCTTTAATGTTTGTAAGTTTGATTTTAAAAGAAAAGGTAATTTGGACGACTCTGGTTGGTTTATCTATTATAATTGGGGCTATTTTATTTCAGCAATATATTGGTAAAAATAAAAAAATATAATACTTAGGTATGAACAAATTTAAATTTCTATTTCTGACCCCTATAATTGTTCTTGCACTGTTATCGTGCGAGGAAGAAGAAGACTATGAAGTTAATGTTAACAAGGAACTTTATAGCATAATGAAGGAGTACTACCTATGGTACAATCAAATGCCCTCTATTAATCCCGATGATTTTTCGTCGCCTGTGGAGTTAATGGATGCACTCAGAGTAAATCCACCCGACAAATGGAGCTACGTTACAACCCGAACCGAGCTAGAAGCCTACTACAACCAAGGTGCATACGTTGGTTTTGGGTTTGGTTCCGGATTCAATAGCGATGGGGAACTATTCCTTTCATTTGTTTTTAAGAATTCGCCCCTTTATGCTCAAGGCATAAATAGAGGATGGCAAATAATCAGTATTGATGGGCAAACTCCTACCCCAGAGAATTACTCATCGCTAATAGGCCCAAGTGAGGCAGGTGTGAGCAAAACCTTTGTTTTTAAATCGCCAGCAGGAACCACACACGAGTACACCTTCACCAAAGCGGCAATAGCAATGAACACCGTTCTCATGGATTCTGTATATACCTTTGATACAAAAAAAATAGGTTATTTTGTTCTGGAAAGTTTTATCTCAACCTCAGAGTCCGAGTTAAACAATGTTTTTGCTGATTTTAAAAGCAAAGGCGTTTCGGAATTAATTGTTGATTTGCGATATAATGGTGGAGGTCAAGTAGACGTATCGAGTTACCTTGCAAATTTAATTGGAGGAAGTGTTGCTTTCGGAAAAATTTATACAAAATCATATCATAACGATAAAAACACCAATTTAAACGATTATATCCTTTTTAACGCTAACGACTACTCATTGCCACTAAATAAGGTTACTTTTATTACAACCCAAAGTTCTGCCTCAGCTAGTGAACTACTCATAAATGGGTTAAAACCATTCCTTGGAGTAACCCTTGTAGGAGAAAAAACTCACGGAAAGCCCGCTGGAATGTATGTTTTTAAATTTAATGACCCCAGCATAGATTGGGCCTTCGTACCTATTTGCTTCACCATGCGTAATGCCAACAACGAAGGCGATTATTTCGATGGAATTCCTGTAAATATTAACGCTGAAGATGATATTACACAGCCCTTTGGCGATGTGAATGAAGCCAGCTTAAATGCAGCCTTATTGAACCTTGGAGCATCTTTCCCAAAATCATCAAAAACAGAAGTTGTTAAGGATTTCAACCCAATTGTGGGTAAAGGATTAAAGGCTGAAATTGGTGCATGGTAATAAAGTCAAAAGAAAAAATGACAGCAAGCAAACTATCAGAAAATAAAGAGAAAATAATCCTTGGAATTGACCCTGGAACAAATATACTGGGCTACGGGATTATTGCTGGTAGTGGTAAAAATAGTATGAGGCTAATTGTGCTTGGTGTTATTGAACTCGGAAAATACGGCGACCATTACCTTAAGTTAAAAACCATTTACGAACGTGTTCAGATGTTGGTCGACCAGTACTTGCCCGATGAGGTTGCCATTGAAGCACCCTTCTTTGGTAAAAATGTTCAGAGTATGCTAAAATTGGGTAGGGCTCAAGGAGTTGCTATGGCCGCAGTTCTATCGCGCTCAATTCCAATTTTTGAGTATGCGCCTCGAAAGATAAAGCAATCCATAACGGGATCGGGTAGCGCATCGAAGGAGCAAGTGGCCGAGATGCTTAAAACTATTCTGAAGGAAAAAGAGTTTTCGCAGGACTACTTTGATGCAACTGACGGACTTGCTGCTGCTGTATGCCATTTTTACCAGCAAAGCAGCGCGCTGGGGGGCGCTGGAAAAGCATCAAGTTGGGAGGCTTTTATTAAACAAAATCCAAACAGAATTAAATAAATCTAAAGAGGACATTGCCCTTACTCAATGTCCTCTTTTTAACTCTAATTTCCCTCTAACTCTTTAAGTAATTGTATTGCTCCATCATAAAGTGGCTTCTGGCGTGTTCTCCAAATTATATAGCCAACAAAACCACTAATAGTCATAAGTCCGAAATAAATTAGTTGAAAAATTACAATGCTACTCCAATCAATTTCGGGATTTACAAAGAAGTCTGACAGAACAACACCTATATCAATCAATATTATGGATGGCATACAAATCAGAATACTTTTCCATCTAAACTTATACCTTTTTGCCGCTTTTGAAAGCATTTCCACTACGGGCACTGTATAATCAATTTCGCTATACTCCTTATGGTACTTCCTAAAAATCAGGGCAAAAATTCCAAAAGCCACAACATAACATATACCTGATATTCTATTATGGAGTTTTAAATCAGAATCAGGATTCACAACCATAAGCAAAGCGTAAGCAATAATCATTACAAGGTAAATCCATTTAAAACTTTTCATCAAATTGAGATTCCTCAAATCCTCTTTTTTCAAATCAACAACAAGCGAATCAATGC
>CAZTVB010000364.1:0-3516 GCA_964616315.1 uncultured Rikenellaceae bacterium | reverse complement strand
ACTCTAAACAGCGTACAAAAAGAAATTTGATGAACTTTATTAGCAATTATCCTGGGGAGTTGGCTGCGCTACTCACAGCAGTATTTTGGACAATTACAGCATTAGCATTTGAGTCCGCCAGCCGTAAAGTGGGTTCGCTTTCAGTTAATCTTATAAGGCTTTTTGCCGCATTTATTTTCCTAAGCCTTTATGCTTGGGCAGTACGCGGCGTTCCATTCCCAACCGATGCGGGAATACATCAGTGGATTTGGCTCTCAATTTCGGGATTGGTGGGATTTGTGCTTGGCGATTTGTTCCTCTTCCAGTCCTATGTAGTGCTTAATGCACGTATATCAATGCTAATAATGTCATTAGCACCTCCAATGGCCGCAGCTATTGGCTGGTTTACGATGGGGGAAACACTAACAGGGAAGCAGGGTATTGGAATGGTATTGATATTTATTGGAATTGCCCTTGTAATACTTAAGCGCGAAATACCCGATGAGAATGGGAATGGAAACGGCCGTAAAATTAAACTAAACTACCCAATTGGAGGTTTACTTTTGGCTTTTGGTGGGGCACTAGGACAAGCGGGAGGTTTGGTGCTAAGCAAATTTGGTATGCAAACCTACGATGTTGTTGCATCGGTTCAAATTAGGGTTATTACCGGTGTAGCTGGATTTGCACTAATCTTTCTGTTTCTAAACAAATGGAACATGCTATTTTCGGCCTTAAAAAATGGCAAAGCCATGAAACGACTATCCGTCGGAGCATTCTTTGGACCATTCTTGGGGGTATCATTCTCGCTATTAGCAGTTCGATATACAACCACAGGAGTAGCATCGGCACTTATGTCCATTGTGCCAGTCCTTATAATTGCCCCATCGGTACTGATATTTAAAGAGAAGGTAAACTTTAAGGAGATGATGGGCGCTATAATTACAGTGATTGGAGTTATAACCTTCTTCCTTTAATTCACCAATCGCTCAATGCTTCGCATAAGATAATCGAGGTCGTAAGGCTTGGAAACGTAATCGTCGCAGCCCATCTGGATTGCCCTCTCCTTCTCGTTGCTCATAGCATTGGCTGTTTGCGCAATTATTGGAAGATTGGGTCTGATTTTTTTAATAATCCGAGTGGCCTCGTAACCATCCATTCCGGGCAACTGAATATCCATCAAAACGAGGTTGATGCTACTATTACTTTTGCATATTTCAATGGCCTCCTCAGCATTACCCGTTAAAATTAGCTTAGCCTTTGTATGCTTTAATGTTTCTTCTAAAAGCCTTGTCGAAATATAATTATCCTCAACAATTAGTATTGTTTTGTTCTTTAACTGTGAAATTTTCAGTTCAGAATTTCCCGAATTAACTTTATCCCTGCTCTGTGGCTGGTTATAAGGAATCCTAAACCAGAATGTAGAACCTTTACCCACCTCAGAATTAACTCCAATCTCTCCGCCTAATCCAGTAATTATACCCTTACAAATTGAAAGGCCAAGACCAGAACCTCCATACTTTCTGGTTAAAACATTCTCAACTTGCCTAAACCTATCAAAAATAACATCAATATTGTCTGTATCAATTCCTACTCCAGTATCCTGCACATGAACATCAACCCAATCGCCATTATGTTCGTACTTTAATGTAATTGAGCCCTTTTCGGTAAACTTTAATGCATTATTCAAAAGATTCATAACAACCTGCTGAATCCTATCTGGATCCGAAACCAGAAACAATTGAGAATCGCCCGAATTGAAAGTAAAGTTTAATTCCAAATCGTTATTTTCAAGCCTTATTCGCTCCACCTCGGCATTATTGTAGCAATTTTTAAGGACATCTACCAAATTGAATTCTCTAAAATTAAAATTCAACTGATTAACCTCAATCTTCGAAATATCAATAATATCATTTATAAGGTTCAGAAGTTTCTGTGAGTTGTCAATAATGATATTCAAAAAGTTTTCAAATTCTTGCTTTGGTTGTTCCTTACGCAATAAAATTAACTTTGAAAAGCCCATAATAGCATTCATTGGGGTACGAATCTCATGACTCATATTGGCAAGAAAAGCACTTTTTAGACTATTAGCCTCCTCTGCCTTTCGCAGACTCTCTGCAATTTGTTGATTTTTCTCCTTTAATTCCTGGTTGAATGATTTATGAATCTCTATTAACTTGTTCCTGCTTTTATTGATGACTAATAGCAGGTAGATAATAACAACCATAATGACAAAAATTGTAAAAATGAATATTATTTCGGCTTTATTCTTTTTCAAATAAAGAAACGGATTGTTAAGAACCACTGCCTCACGAGGAACCTGCGATAGACCAATCCTATATTTCTTCATATAGGTATAGTCAAAAACATACTTGGAATTTCCAATTTTTGTTCCTAAAGTTCCTATGGGCACACCATTAAAAAATTTAACAACCAATTCTCCAGTCTGCATCCCGTGCTCACGCCCTGAAATAACATTCCCGCCAACAATCCCATGCTCAAGGTAGAAACCCCAAGTACCATAAATTGGAACTTTTGAATGTGTTGAAACCGAATCGAGCACATCCTCATAGGTTAAATAAACACCATCCTTGTCCAGATTATAAAGAAGAAACAGTATTACAGAATTACCATCTATATGCCCAATCTTGGCAATTAATTCGTGTATAGTAAGGTTGGTCAAAATATTTATGTTGAAACTATATTTTCTTCGCGATACTATTTCATTAATGGTTTTCTCAAAAATGACGCCTGTTGTAGTTTGGTCAACAACACAGTATAGCGTCTTTAATTGAGGATGCAGGCTTGCAATCAAGTCGATGTTTTTTGTTACATCAACCTCCTCTATTATACCCGCAAAATTTTCTGGAAATGAATAAATATTATTTACTCCGCAAAAAACAACGGGAACATCGGTAAACGAATTCTCCTTAAGCTGCTTTACATAGTTAAACGCATCGTTATCGGTAACTACAATAAGGTCGACACCCTGAGGAACATACTTGGCAACTATAAACTCTGTAAACTTACCAATATAATTAGTATTACGAATTCTTTTAAAATCGAGGTTCTCTATATAAATCTCTGCTTTTATATCGCCTGCTTTCAGAACTTTATTAAAACCATAATACAAACTATCTGTCCAACTTAAGTTAGTGTGGTAGGAATTAATGAGTAAAATTCGCTTTTTATCAGCCGCATTAGCGCTTAGTAAAAAAAACAATAAAACAAAAAGTGACAGAATGCGTTTCATAAATTACCAGGAAAGTTTCTATACCAAGTTAGAAAAAAATAAAACATTGCCATTATTTTAAAGAAGTTTTCAGACCTATTTTTCCATAAAAACATAAATTTGTACAAATCACTCAACAAATACTCATCATGAACAATATAAAATTTGGTTTGCTAGCACTTATATTTATTTCGATTGTAATAATAGGTTGCAAAAGCACAAAGAATGTAACAAAAGACATCAAACCAGTTATTTCCGAAAAATTCCTTGACTCCCCATTTGACCATGATGAGAGCATTGTATCGTTC
>CAZTVB010000363.1:0-3518 GCA_964616315.1 uncultured Rikenellaceae bacterium | reverse complement strand
TGAAAAACTCGCTGGCACGATTTTTTAGTTTCATCCTTACGTTGTTGCTTTGGAATAAAAAGCAAGGCCTCCTCAATAAGCTCCTTGAGCTGTGTGGTGGTTTCTATTTTTATACCGCCCATTACTCTGTTTATAACTGTTTCGGCAATAGGTTCGGAGTATGGTTCGTCGGAGTTTAGGATTAGAATTGCCTCCAGCGTTTTTTGCGATACTGTGCTTAAAAGTTCCGATGCCGGAATTCCATTTTTGGGGTTAAGTCTTAGGTCTAGAGGGCCTTCAACCTTAAAGGAAAATCCCCTGTCGGGGTTGTCAATTTGCATTGATGATACTCCGAGGTCGGCCAATACAAAATCCAACGGTCCCGATTCTGCCACAATAGCATCAATTTCGGAGAAGTTCATTTTTCTGATAAAAAGGGTGTCTTCTCCGTAGCCTAACGACCTAAGCCTTTGCTCAGTTTTTGGAAGTTCATAAGGGTCTACGTCTGTGGCAAACAAACGACCGCCGGGTTGAAGCCGCTTTAGTATCTCAAGACTATGGCCTCCATAGCCCAATGTGGCATCCATTCCTGTTTGTCCTGGCATTACGTTGAGGAACTCCATAATCTCATCAACGCAGATAGAGCGATGCATACCTGCAGGAGTTTTACCTTGCTCCTTAATTTTGGCAACATCATCGACATACTGTTCAGGATTTAGCTCCTTATACTTTTCGTGGTAAGTCTTTGGGTGTGTACCTTTGTAGCGCTTCCTACGAACGTGCTTGGGTTGCTCCTGATTTTCCATTGATAGTTTGAATTTGCTTTAATGGTTTGCAAATGTAAAGAAATATGAGGTTTGCAACAAATACCAATGTATGGTTGACTAATTGAAATCTTTGAGCTTATGCTTGACAATTTAGGGCATCAATCTCTTTAAGGTGAAGTTTCAAATGGTCTAAATAGCTTAACACCATTTCCTTTAATTTGATATTTTTATTGGGTGCAGATATCCAAGCGTTATCTAATTTATCTGGATTGATATTGTTTACTACGTGAACAAAGTGTTTGTTGTAATACTTCCATAGTTGCACTAAATCTTCCCAATTTTCGTCCTGATAATTCTGTATGGCAATCCATCGGTCGTTATTGCCATTGGTTGCGTAGTTAGGAAACTCCATAGGGTTTTCTCTGTACTGCAAATGAACAATTCTGTGATTATTATTTGAGGCAGAATCGACCAAATGACCAAGAATCTGCTTTATTGTTCGGCCTTGGCTATTCCGTTTTTGAGTTATTACATCGGTTGGGAGCGATAATAACTTTGGTTCCCACTCATTAACTAATTGTGAAATCTCATTGTTGTTTTTGATAAAGAATTCCATATAATTTCTATTAGTTTAGTGCGCCATGTTCTTGAAAAACTTCTCCAATTTAGTTGTATCTAATTTTCCATTTGTTCTAACTCCGCTACACAAGTCAAGGCCAAAAGGTTGAACCTGCTCTATGGCCATTCGTACATTGTCTGCATTTAGACCGCCTGCAAGATAAACGGGCACTTTAGATTGCTCAACTATTCTTCGGCTTAATGTCCAGTTGTGAACTCTACCTGTTCCTCCAAGTTCTTTAACCGCAAGATTTGGATTCCCACTATCCAAAAGGAGGGCATCAACAAAGTGCGATATTCGAACAGCCTCGTCAACTGACTTTTCATCTATTACGTGAATTACCTGTACAATTTTTATTGCTGGTAGTGAATTCTTTAATTCAATATACGAGCCATCCTTCAACTCATCAACAATTTGAATTGTATTAGTAAGGGTGCGGTTGTGGTGGTTGATAATTTTTTCAACAGACGTTTCGCTTGTTAGCATAAATGTGGCAATCCCGGGTGGTACTTTCTTAGCAATTTCATGAATGAGGTCATCTGTAATAACTCCAGGACCACTGGGCATATTCCCAACCAATCCTAGTGCCGATGCTCCAAATCTTATTGCGGTTTGAGCCTCATCAACCGAACTTATACAGCATATTTTAACTCGTGGTATCATAAAAAACTATTTCAACATCTCCTTAATACGCTCCATTTCTCCCAGCATTTCAGGGTGTGCAAATATTTCATCGTCGCTAATATCCTCGTTCTTCTCGGCAAGTTGAAAATCAATATTGTCAATCATTAATGAGCAAATATCAATTATATGCTGATTGCTATTATCCTTTCGGTACTGTAAAAACTCAATAACAACTTCTACTGCATTAGAAGCGTAGGACTCTTCCCAAGTCATCATCTCAGAGGATTCTGGCATTAAGTCTACAAGCCTGTTTAGATAATCATCTAATTTGGACAATTCAACATTACTAAGATTGCAATAATCGATTGCTTCTTTTAGCAACGCTATATCAGTGTTATTGGTCGAGTAGTCCTGATAGTACGGGGAAAGTTTATTGCAAATATCATTGGCAACATTCTTTTTTTTCTCAGCACTTGCAGCATTTGCTAATTCAACAAGTTCGTCTATAAAGTTTAAGTATACCTGCATTTTGTTTAATCTTTAGATACTCCTCAAAAGTAAATAAAATAATACAAGTGGATGTGTTGGGTAACAATTAAATATAAAGCCCCAGAATAATTATGGGGCTTTATATTTGTTATGATAGGAGGAACTTATTTTTTATTGTTTTTCGTAGTTACTAATATTACTCCATCGTAATTTTTTGAAGTATACTGTTTTATTTGCTCTCCTTTGATAACATTAATCTTATCAATACTATTTGGGTCAATTTCTTCTAAAGCCTTATTGTCAGCTTGTTCAACTCCATCTATTATGTATAGGATATTTGATGATTTTAAGTTTTCTTTAGTTTTTATTACCATTACACCCTCATAATTTTCGCCTTTATATACTTCTACCGACTCAATGGTTTTTGCGTCTATTTTGTCTAATGCTTTACTGTCGGGCTGCTTAACGCCGTCGACAATGTAAATTGTATTTGAAGGTTTTTCTGGTTGTTCGTTTACAATAATAATGCTGTCATTGCTGTTTTCCTTAATCACTATTATTCCGTTGGTTTTAAGATGTATAGTTTTTTCTGATGTAGATTTTGTACTATCGTTTCCATTTTTGTTTGATATGTATACAACTTTTGGAGATTCGACAGTGATTTTAGAAGACTTTTCATTTGATTTGCTTGTTGTCAGTATTATCTTTTTAGCCTTTATGGTATCGGCTGATGTTGAACTAGGGCTTACTGGCAATTTTTCTTGATTGCTTGATACCGTTTTTGTGGGTTTAGCATATAACCCGTTGATACCTGCAGTGAATAATAGTGCAAAAGCAGTAATTGGTACTAAAGTTAAAATTCTTAACTTTGATTTCTGATTAAATTTACTTTTAGTCATCATAATCATTCGTTTTTTAATTAATGAATGGTTGAAGCTCGATGAAAGGCAGATGAGTCTTTCCTCGGCTGTTTGATTCACAAGGAGTGCTTGGTACCTGAGCCTGTCAATCCCAGTACTAAGTGCTCCTTCATCTGCTAA
>CAZTVB010000362.1:0-3534 GCA_964616315.1 uncultured Rikenellaceae bacterium | reverse complement strand
GCTCCCTCTCAGTAATGAAAATATCCCTAGTTGATGATATTGATACTTAATGGATAGTTGAATCTTTCTGAATTGGCCGATTTAACCGAGGCTATAATTGTGCAAACCAATGCAAAAACCCCAATTACAGCTAATAGAAGAAATCCGATTAAAAGTAGAACGAGAATGCCTGCAATCATAAGATAAATTGTTGCAGAAATTTGAAAGTTCAACGCCTCTTTGCCCTGACGGTCAACTTCGGGGTACTGGTCTTTTTTCATTAACCATACAATAAGTGGCCCAATTATGTGCCCAAATGGGATGATAATTCCTGATAGAGCCGATAGGTGGCAAAGCATTGAGAATGTTTTCTCCTCCTCGCAGCTGTAATTGATTTTCTCGATTGTTTCCATGCCAAATTTTTATTATAAAGACTTATTTTATTGATGTTTTGCTGTATCAATATTACTTTATTTTTTATTCCATCAATTTGCGGTACTTAATTCTGTGAGGTGCATCGTCACCAAGGCGTTTTCTTCTGTTCTCCTCGTAATCGGAGAATCCACCCTCAAAGAAGTAGATTTGGGAATCGCCCTCAAAGGCTAGGATATGTGTGCAAATCCTATCCAAGAACCAACGGTCGTGCGATATAACAACTGCGCAACCTGCAAAATCGTCCAAACCTTCCTCCAGCGCACGGAGCGTGTTAACGTCCATATCGTTGGTTGGCTCATCGAGAAGGATTACGTTACCTTCTTCTTTTAATGCTAGGGCTAGGTGTAACCTATTGCGCTCGCCACCCGATAGCATGTGGCATTTCTTTTCTTGGTCGCCGCCCGAGAAGTTGAAACGGGCAACGTATGCGCGAGCATTAATCTGGCGGTTGCCAAGCATGATATTGTCCAATCCACCAGAAATAACCTCAAAAACAGTTTTTTCGGGGTCTATGGCTTTATGTTGCTGGTCAACGTAGGCAAGTTTTACAGTTTCGCCTACCTTAAAATCACCTTTATCGGCATTTTCTAATCCCATAATTAGGCGGAAAAGGGTTGTTTTACCTGCGCCATTTGGTCCAATTACCCCAACAATGCCGTTTGGTGGTAAACTAAAGTTAAGATTGTCGAAAAGCAACTTGTCGCCAAATGCTTTGGTAACATTATTGGCTTCAATTACCAGATTTCCAAGACGTGGGCCATTGGGTATAAATATCTCGAGTTTTTCTTCTTTTTGCTTTACATCCTCGTTAAGCAGTTTGTCGTAGGCCGAAAGACGAGCCTTGGATTTTGCCTGACGGGCTTTGGGCGACATGCGAACCCAATCTAGCTCGCGCTCAAGTGTTTTTCTGCGCTTGCTTTCCTGCTTTTCCTCTTGGGCTAGTCTGTTCGACTTTTGCTCCAACCACGATGAGTAGTTCCCTTTCCATGGAATGCCTTCGCCTCGGTCGAGTTCAAGAATCCAACCTGCAACATTGTCCAGGAAGTAACGGTCGTGGGTAATTGCAATTACTGTTCCTTTGTACTGCTGTAGGTGCATCTCTAACCATTGAACCGACTCGGCATCGAGATGGTTGGTTGGCTCGTCGAGTAGCAGAACATCGGGTTCTTGCAGAAGTAATCGGCAAAGGGCAACTCGGCGGCGTTCTCCTCCTGAGAGCACTTTAACAGGGGTATCTCCATCTGGGCAACGGAGTGCGTCCATTGCTCTTTCGAGTTTTGAGTCTAGGTTCCAAGCATCAGAATGGTCAATTTTTTCAGTAAGTTCGCCTTGGCGTTCAATGAGTTTGTTCATTTCGTCGTCGCTCATAGGCTCGGCAAACTTGGCATTAACTGCTTCGTACTCTTGGAGTAAATCAACAATTTCCTTAACGCCTTCCTGAACAATTTCCTTAACTGTTTTTGTTTCGTCAAGATGCGGTTCCTGCTCAAGGTATCCAACTGTATAGCCTGGCGAGAAAACTACTTCACCCTCGAAAGCCTTCTCAACTCCAGCAATAATCTTTAGTAATGTCGATTTACCTGATCCATTCAAACCAATGATGCCAATTTTTGCACCATAAAAGAATGAAAGGTAAATGTTGTTCAACACTCTCTTTTGTGGCGGAAAGGTTTTGCTAACCCCCACCATCGAAAAAATAATTTTCTCGTCGGCCATTTAATCTATAAGTTATTCATTTGAATTATGGTACAAAAGTAACCGCTGGCAAAGAATTTTAAAAACTTTACCAGCGGTTTTGTAAAATAAATTATGATTTAGTTGATGCTTTTGAAGTCTTTAGCAAGGAACCCGTCGTCGTCAGATTTGGATATGGTGTGTAGATCATAGTAGTACATCATATCATCGCCAGCGCCAATAATCATTTTCCAAACTCTCCACTGCATTCTTGATCCTTCGGGGCCAACTTTGTGGAGGTAAAGAACGTTGGGATTTTTCTCCTGAATTGCTTTTTGAATGTCTTCGGGTTTCACAACTTTAATGTTATGCTTGTAGTTCTTACGAATATCGCTTAGCGCCCTGGTGTTTTTTCCAAGGCTACTTTCAGTAACCCACAATTCTTTGTTCTTAATCTCTTTTGAGTTTTTGTTGAAAAACTTAAAAGCATCCTTTTTAATTAGCTTAGGGTCGTTGTTGATTGCATTTATATAGGTTTGCATAAACCTTATTATTCCTTCAAGTTTAAAGGTATAGGTGTCTTCAGGTAGTCCATTGTAGCTAAGCGGAATTGAGCAAATGTCGGGCATATCAGTAATTTTTTTCACAGCAGCACCAATTGATGCGCTTAGGAAATTGTATATGGGGACAGATTTATCACCATCAAACTTAATTTGGATTAAAACTAGGAATGATTTGTCGATATCGTTACGAATCTTTTCGAATTCTTTAGCGGTTACAAATTCATAAGGAGTTATTTTCCATGACCTTTCAACTGCATCGCGAATCTCGACATTATACCCTGATGTGGGATTATCTTCTAGCACCACGTATGTTTTTGACGCAAGGAATGCTTTAACATCCTCGGGTCTAACAAGGTTTCTTTGAGCCACCGCTCCATAAACCGATGCAGCAAGCAGAAATAGAATGGCAAATTTTTTCATAAAGTATGGTTTTTGTTCAACATTAAATTTCAGTACAAGTATGATTACAAATTTACACTTGTTTTATTAAAAAAGTAAAGCGAATTGTTAATACTAAGAAAAATAGTAAAAGGAAACTATTCTTTAACCTTAATGATGATATAATGTTCAGCAGTTTTTGTAAAGTTGTTTTGTCCTCATAAAAAAATACGAATAATTATTTGTCGATTTGTTCATAAATGCTTTTGGCCGAATGTATGCTATAAAGCATTTTTTATATCTTTGCTCGCATTGGTGGAACATCTAATTATTTTAACGAATTGAAATTCTTGCGCATACGGTTTTGTGTGTGTTTTCGAATGTAGGTTAAAACAAATTTTTGGAAGATGACAAAGGATAAAATTGTTGATGCTAAGGAGATTAAAAAGGCAGTAAATCTGGGTCCAATTATTGGCGATGGCTTTGCTCATTTATTGATGTGGGT
>CAZTVB010000361.1:0-3535 GCA_964616315.1 uncultured Rikenellaceae bacterium | reverse complement strand
GCCAACTTTAGGTCG
The DNA here is from genome assembly GCA_964616315.1 of uncultured Rikenellaceae bacterium. Classification (GTDB taxonomy): domain Bacteria; phylum Bacteroidota; class Bacteroidia; order Bacteroidales; family Tenuifilaceae; genus SB25. The sequence continues at coordinate 3,520 of CAZTVB010000361.1, read as the reverse complement.
TGTAAACCAAAGGGCGTTGGTTCTGTAACAAGAATTACAAAATCGGCATTCTCCGTTGCAGCTACAACCGGACATGATGTCCCTGGAGGACAATCGAATATTTGGAATTTGGAATTGGTAAACTTCTCGTCAACCAGTTTGTGTGTTTTGTGAATTAAAGGTACGGCTTGTTCTTCGCCCACTATCAGCCGGCTTTCAATGAAGTTAAGGTTGTTGGATGTGTATTCTACAGTTTCGCCCATTTTGTGGGGTTGCATAGGCAATGCTCCTGTTGGACAAAGTTCGGAACAGGCATAGCAGCTATGGCACAGTTCTTTGAAAACTGCAATAAAATTGCCCATTTGCACTATTGCGTGGAATTTACAGTTTTTGGTACACTGTCCGCACAGGGTGCATTTGCTTTCCTCCCACTGGGGAATCATTTTAAATTGCTCCAACTCCTTTACTTTATCCCCTTTGATAAATAGAGAGTCGTTGGGTTCTTCCACATCTAAATCAACCAAAAGAGTGTTTTCATTTTGGCTAAGAAAAGCTGCAAGGTTAGTCGCAAGCAGAGTTTTCCCTGTTCCCCCTTTTCCGCTGGCAATGGCAATTTTCAAACTTCCCTTTTTAATCATACTGCAAACGTGTAGCTTCGTCGGTAAGTGTATCTTTTATTGCCTCCTGAAAGAATGCAGAGTTCCAGGTGTTCAGATTTGTATGTGTGGTAAAATATTTCTGAGGAATTGGATGAGTGCCAAATATCACTTTTAGCCCATATTTTTCGGGTATGAATTTGGCAAAATGGTTTAGCCTAGGACATGGAGGGTAGCCAACTAATAGTCCTGTGGCCAAATGGATGTGTGTGGCGCCGTTTTTTTTCATTTCAGCAGGAGCATACTCAATATTTCCACCCGGACAACCTCCGCAAGTGGTATATCCAACAAGTTCAACATCTTTACCCTTGTACATTTCAAATGCGCCTTCGCGGTTTTGGAGCGAGCGGAAGCATTTTCCACCAGCACAGGTATGGTATCGGTCGCAAATGATAATACCTATTTTTACTTTTTCCATTTTAATCCATTTTAGTTGGGTTGTATACAATAAAACTTCCTTTGGCAACATTTAGAAGTTTGGCCATAACATCGCATTTTGTCATTAGTAGGAAGAAAATTCGAGGGTCGTTTTCGTTTATTAAACCTTCAAGGTTTCCTTGTCCTTTGGATATTATGAGGTCAACCGAATTGTAAATTGCCATAAACTCAGGACTACACTTTGTTAGCACTGTGGAGGGAGCATCATATCCATTCTCAATAACTTTTGCCACGGAGCTCATTTCCACGTCAATGGCATCGTGCAGCGTAGCATCGTTCAATGCAAAGCCACTTCGTACAGCGTAGGTAATGTTTGGGTGATTGATTGTTTCTATAAACAGCTTATCAAAAAGTATTTCTCCAGCATTATCGCCTAAATAGAGTATGGATTTTGCTTCTTTGATTTTGTCCTGTAGTTGTTTACTATGATTAATGGCGAATCTTGCGAAAATTACCCGCCTAATGGTAGATTTAATATCGAAATCGTTATTTGCACCATAATCCATTATATTTCCTGCAATGGAGAGTTTTAGGGCTAAATCAAACGGATTTTTTGATATTGGGACTTGTGGGCTCCAATCGTTATACAATCCTAGCGCAATGCTATTGCTTTTTATCTTTTCATCCTCAAAAAGGTCGTCAACTCCAACAATTTTACTTAATCGTTGGTTTAATTCTCTCTGAATCTCAGGGCTGGTTGAGTTTTTGAATTTTTCCAAGGTATCGTGGAAGAAATCCAAAAACTCATCCTGCTGTTCCTGAGTTAGCCTAAATTTTTCGAATAGCCGCTGGTATGTTTTCAGAAAACAACCGTAGCACTGAGATTGAATATGTACGTCGGTTTTAGTGACAGTTTCCATTGTGGTGATGATGCTCGTGACTACCATCGCCATGGTCGCAGTAGTTTGCGTTTAGGCTTAGCTTACCAGCCAAAAAATCGTTTACAAGGTCTTCAACCCCTTTAATTGGTGCGCCAACAAAAACGTTTACACCATAACTGTTGAACAGATTAACGGCCTGAGGTCCCATCCCACCCGCAATAACCTCGGTTGCACCTTTTTCAGCAACCCATTTTGGGAATGTTCCAGGTTGATGCTCCGGTGGGTCGAGTACTGTTACTTTAGTAATATTGTTGTTTTCAACATCAACAAACGCAAATGCTTGACAATGGCCAAAATGTGCCGAAAGCACATTGCCTTCCATGGGTATAGCAAATCTCTTCTTCATTTTTTGTAGTTTAATTTATAGTTGTATGGTATTTTGATATGTTTGGTTTTCTAAAAGAACCCTTACAGTGGTTTATTACTGTAAGGGAAGTTAAGGGGCGGCTAGTCAGACATCTTAAAAATTACAAACATTTGATAGTATAAACCAGAAGTCTAAAATCCACCCCTAAATCTGTTCTGCATTCCAAATCCACGGCCATGACCACGTCCGCCTTGTCCTCGGCCAAATCTGAATCCTCTGCTCAGGAAATTTTCTTGTTGATTGCTTTCCTCGGAGTTTGGCGTACTGCTTTGTTTTGCACCAAAGTTTGTGCAACGGCCCATTCGTCTCCCGGTCATAGGACCTTGTCCCATAGGGCCAGTTTGATTAAATCCAGGCATATTACCTCCTTTTTACTGGTTGGTTTTATCGTTATACTTTAATCGTTTTCCTTTGCCTTGTCCGCCACCTGCATGACGTTTTTTCCCTAGACCTTTTCCAAGTTCAGAATCTTGTTCGGCTTCGGGTGACGGTTCGCAACATCCTAGTTTACGTCCAGTTTTTGCTCCTTTACCTTCTGGGCCAGTTCCATCCATTCTTGGCATGTTCAATGTTTTTATTTGGTACTTTTTAGGAATTGATTTATCACATCGTTGATATTACCTTTATATCCAAGGTGGACTTCTATTCCAAATTTCTCACAAACTCCTTCGGCATGTTCTGGAAGTTTGTAAGCTAGCATTACTTTCACCCCTTTTTGTTGCATTATTAAAGGGATGTTATTTTTACAGTCGCAGCCCTCTGGGGTGTATAGCAATTCGGAGTCGATAATTTTATTAGAACTGTCGATTGAAAATATTGTGAAGACCTCGCACTCATTTAGGTATTCGTCGAGAATACTCCCTATTGTAGGTATTGCTATTTTCATTGGTTGCCCTCCTCAATACTTTAAATGGTTAAAAAAACTCTGTTTAATCCTTCACTTTATTGAGCATTTCAATTATCGATTGAATAGTTCTATCTGAATCTTTGAGTATAATCATTTGGATTTTTAAACTGTCGAGTAATGGTTTTACTTTCATTCCAAATTCGCCCGAGATAATCTTGTCAACATTTTTAGATGAAAGCAACTTTACGGCTAAAGTTCCGGCTTGCTCCTCAGCTTCGCTGTAAGGGTTTGGGATTATCTCAACTGCACCTGTTTGCTTATCGTAAATAACAAAGTATTTGCAGTGGCCAAA
>CAZTVB010000360.1:0-3535 GCA_964616315.1 uncultured Rikenellaceae bacterium | reverse complement strand
GTTACTGGTTCCGTTAGCTCAGGAATTTAAAGGTGTTTCATCGTGTGGAGAATTACTGCCAACGGTCGGCGGTTCAAATTGCTGGGGAGTTAACCGCCAGCGGCGTTATCCGCCGTTAAAAACTAAGTTAAAAGTAATAAAAAATCTGCATCGGCAACATCAACCCCAGTAATTTTAACCGTGTGTTGGCTGTAGTGTTTTGAAAGCGGCTTGGCGCGATGCTTGCGGCCTTTTTCCCTAATTTCTCTAAGACCTTGCAAGAGTTGTGACACGCTACCTAAAAGCATCTAAACGGCGATGAATCCTATGCGGATGAACGCATCATCGCTTTTGTCAGACGAAACCGCTTTGATTTCAGGAGCTGACGAGCATTCAAAAGTTTCCACACTTATAAACAAATCTAAGTACGAAAAGCCAACCTTGGCTTGTAGCGTGGCGCAAGGCTTGCGTACCTCCACGTTACTGGCAAGCGGCGTGACAAGGCGGGTTGACGAAACGATACAGCCGCTAGACCGCAATTTCACTTTTCGGGGCTTGATTTCGCAAAGTAGAGTAGGAGAATGGTTGTAAATCGGGATAATCCCTAAAACAAAAATGCCGATAACATCGGCAAGCTAAGTAATCTATAGTAAACTCAAATGAAATGAATGACATTACAGCCAACTATCTTATTAATCTACCTAACCAGCACCCAACTATTCAAGTCCTCATTACTATCAATACCTAGTTTATTGGTTGGAGTTTGCTCCTTATTGTTGAGCAGAACGGATTGGAGTGGAATTACATCGGACAGATACTCCACCAGCTCTTGGTACGAAATATTACCCTTGGTTTCCTTTAACTTTTTAAGAAGATAGTATGTGAAGAATCCGTGTTTCTTATCTTTATAAGGTAGTGCGGTTTGGTCGCCAGAGGTGGCGGATAGTATGGCTATATTGCCACGCAAAACTCCTTCGGCAGGGCGTACCTTAACGCCCCTTGCTGCAACTAATGCTTTATTACGCGCTCCACCCGAGAAGCAGGCATCAATAAACACCACAACCCTTTTAGCGGGATGCTCGGTTAGCTTACCATACAAATCGTATAGTTTAATACCATCCTTGGCATTCTGCCCCGATATATCAACAGGCATAATGTATGGCTCGCGGGTAACCTCATCGGGTAAACCATGGCCAGCATAGTAAACAAACAGTTCACCTTTGCCTTTGGCATTCTTCATGATTAGGTTCATTCGGGAAATTGCCTGATTCATTTGGCCAGTAGTGGCATCGAGTAGTAGTGTGATATTCTGTTCAGGAATACCCAAAATATTCATTGCATACTCCTTAAAAGCTGAGGCATCGTTACGGGCAAAATCAACGTTTACCTCGGCGGTTAAATCAACCTGCTTTGAGCTGTAATCCTCATTCCCAATAATTAGGGCAAAGCGGAATGGATTTTCAATATTGTTGTTTGGAATATCCTTATCAACATCCGAAAGTCTCTCAAAAACATAACCTTTGTTATCGGGCGATTGAACGTAAACAACCTGTTGCTTCACAACAGTATCGCGAATAACCACATAGCCCGACTCTTTTTGCAGTGTTGCAAGGACATCTTTATCGTAATAGTATGCCCCTCCCGATATAAAATCGACTCCAAAAGCAGGAATTGCCGCAACATTTAGAATCAGGTTCAACCATATTTTTCCGCTTACCTCAGCCTTATCGGTATAGGTGTAAGGCACAAAACCCTCTTTGCGAAACTCATATATATACTGATTTTTAGAATTCACCTGACCCTTTTGAACCTTCCGCTTTACCCACACATTGCATGGTGTAGTTTTGCCTGTGCTAACATTGTTTACGTACACCTCAGCCCCAACAGGATTTGATGTAAGGGAAACTTTTTGTTTAGTGGAGTTCAGCATTGTTGCACATGCACTGATTAATAGTGCAAATCCAAGCAATACTATAAAGTTGAATATTCTGGTCATAACAAAAGTTTTTAGTCTATACAAAATTAAACCAAATGATTCCTTAAGTCAATTTAAACATAATTGAATCTATCTCCAATTCCTAAGTTTATAACCCCAAATGCTAAAGTAAAGTATGAATGCATAACATGGAAGCATAATCCATAATGCATTTTGAAATCCGATTGATTGGCCTAATTTAGCATACAATGGAGGAATTATTGCACCACCGGCAATTCCCATTATTAAAAGTGCAGCAGCAATTTTAGTGTATTTCCCTAGGTTATTCAATGTTAACGGCCAAATTGCTGGCCACATTAACGCATTGGCCAAACCCAGCAAAGCAACAAAGAAAACACTATTAGGAAGAAGAGGAATGCTTACAAATGGAATATTATTAAGCCACCCAAATATACTACTAAATGCATTTATGCTTTGTGTTGATGATATAACAGCACCTATAGAGAATATGATGCCGAGAGTTGCAGAAATTGTTAATGCTTTAGACTGAGATATAAACTTAGGTATAAGAATAATGCCTAATATATATCCTATAACCATAAATGCCATGGTGTAAGAGGTCAATGTAGATGCATAAGGCAAATTTAGGTCTTTCCCAAATTGAGTGAGGCTATCTCCAGCCAACACCTCCACGCCTACATATAGAAAAATAGTTATTACACCTAAAAGTAAATGAGGAATTTTTAATGCATTGGGTATTTGCCTAATAAAACTCTTTAAATTGTCATGGCCATCATCCTCAATGTTTATATGATTAGGTAATGAAGATATTTTTATTAATCCTGCAAACATTATTAAAGATATAGATAATATGAGATAAGGAACTACCATACGATTTGCAAACTGGTCTAGAAGAATATTTTGTTGAGCCAAGGTTAAAATATCAAAATTCTCCTTTTTTAATTGAATATCAAGACCATGCATGACAAGCGCCGTCAATATTAAAGGACTTATAACTCCTGCTAGTTTATTGCAAATTCCCATTATAGAAATTCTTGAGGCAGCACTTTCGATTGGTCCAATTATTGTAATAAAAGGATTTGCTGCCGTCTGAAGCAACGCCAAACCTGTACCCAAAACAAATAGACCCGTCATAAACATTCCAAATGTTCTTGAATATGCCGCAGGTATAAATAAAACTGCTCCAACAGCCATGACAATAAGCCCAATAGCCATTCCATTTTTGTATCCAGTCTTTTTCAAAATATATGATGATGGCAACGCCATAAAAAAGTATGCAATGTAAAAAGATGAAGTAACTAAACTTGCTTTAAACGGAGTCGTTCCACATATTCTTTGTAGTATATTTATTAATGGCCCGTTTAGCCACGTTACAAATCCAAAAATAAAGAATAATGCACCAATAATGAGCATTGGCAATATGTAACTTTGATTGGTTTTAGATTTTAGGTTCATTGTTTTTGGTTTAATCTTGTTAAGGACTCAAATGTATTAAAAGTTCGTATTTAATTTGAATTCAATGTTGATTTTTTAAACTATAGCAAGAAACTAATGGGGTTTTTAACTTGCTAGAAAATCAACAATAGAAGAATTTTGTAT
>CAZTVB010000359.1:0-3536 GCA_964616315.1 uncultured Rikenellaceae bacterium | reverse complement strand
CCCCTGTTACCAGGATGAAAACCTGACGTCCTAACCCCTAGACGAACGGGCCTTAAAAATCTTTGTTAAGTGGTGTTACCTTATCAAAGCGGGTGCAAAGGTATATGAATTTTTATTTCCTGCAAAAGTTTTTCAAAAAAAATGAAAAAATATTTTTGGCTGATTTTTTCAAAATCACTTCTTCCCTGCAATTTTTTCGGCCAATTCCTGCAGATTCACTCCCGAAAAATTTCCCGAAGTCATTATAAGTAGATTCTTTTTCTCCCAGCTAAAGCCATTTAACTTGGCTAAAAGTTCCTCTGAATTGGTGTAAACCTGAAGGTTTTGCTGACCAAACCCAGCCTTAACCTCATCAATGCTGATTTGTGGAAGTCGTTTATGCTCAATGGTGTGTGGATTAAAGTAAACCATGGGGAAATCGGCTCCAAGCAAGGTGTCCTTGTATTGCGAAAGGAAATTTTTATTCAAACTGCTGAATGTGTGCAGTTCAAAACAGGCAACCAACTCTCGGTTTGGGTATGCCTCGCGAACCGCCTTTAGCGTTGCACCAACCTTTGATGGGGAGTGTGCAAAATCCAAGAAAACCCTTGTTGAGTCATTCTCTGCTAAGCACTGTAAGCGCTTTGCTGCTCCTTTAAACGTCCCAATGGCGCTATAGAATTGCGAATCGGTTACACCAAGTAAACTACATACAGCCTTGGTCGCTCCGATATTCTGAACATTGTGTTTCCCGAAAACTTTCAAGGGAAAAGTGTTTCCTTCGGAAACAAGGAAGTAGTTTCCAGCATTATCCACGGAGTACTCCTGAGTTGAGTATGGAATATAGTTAATGTCCTTCCTTTTCGACGATTTTACCACATCAACAACCTCGGCATCGTCGTTACAGTAAATTAGTGTGCCATTGTGTTCAATACATTCAATAAAAATTGAGAATTGGTTTTTGTAATTCTCAAAGGTTGGGAATACATTGATATGGTCCCAGGCAATGCCCGATATAATGGCGATGTTGGGTTTGTACACGTGGAACTTTGGACGAGGGTCTATTGGAGAGGTTAAGTATTCATCGCCCTCAAAAACGGCAAACCTTGTTTCGTGGCTAAAGCCAACCATATTATCGAAACCATCGAGCTGCGCACCAACCATATAGTCGAAACCAACGCCAGATTGTTTTAAAACGTGCATGATCATTGCTGTAATGGTGGTTTTACCGTGACTACCACCCACAACAACCCTTGTTTTGTCTTTGGTTTGCTCGTAAAGGTACTCTGGGTATGAGTATATTTTGATTCCTAACTCTTTTGCTTTTAAGAGTTCAGGATTATCGGAACGAGCATGCATGCCAAGCACAATTGCATCAAGTTCTGGAGTAATCGCATCGGCATTCCAGCCAGTATATGCAGGCAATAATCCGTTATTCTTTAATCGGGTTAGCGATGGTTCAAATATCTCATCGTCGGAACCAGAAATTTGATAGCCTTTATTTTTAAGCGCAATGGCCAAATTATGCATTGCACTACCACCTATCGCTATAAAATGAATCCTCATAAACAACTATTAGAGTAATGTTTTGCTTTACTGTTAAATCAATGTCAAAAGTATAATTTTTGATTAGATATTCCGATGTATTCCCACGTTTTATTATGCATTATAAACTATCCCAACATCATTCTACATTAAAAAAGTCCAAACATTCCACTAAATTTGCTGTTCATAATAGATATACAGTTTAAAATCTGTTGTCTTGAGTCTAATGTCTAATGTCTGTTCTATGAAACTATCGTACTTCAACATATCAAACTTTAAAATAGATGGCGGAGCAATGTTTGGCGTTGTTCCTAAAGTGATGTGGAACAAGGTTTACCCAGCCGACGAGAACAATCTTATTCCTTTAGCGCTAAAATCGCTAATTGTTGAAAGTGAAGGCAGGATAATTCTAATTGATGCCGGAATTGGCGATAAACAAGACGAAAAGTTTATGAGCCATGTTTACGCATTTGGGGGCGAAGGATTGATTCAAGGACTTGCTAAACGTGGATATAAACCCGAAGATATTACCGATGTTTTGCTAACCCATCTGCATTACGACCATTGTGGCGGAGGAGTTTATCGCGACACCGATGGCGAACTTCAACTAACATTCCCCAATGCAAAGTATCACATATCGAGGATACAATGGGAGAATGCCATGAACCCAAACTCTAGGGAAGCCGACACATATTTGCCCGAGAATCTGCTCCCTATTAAAGATATAGGTGCACTTAGCCTAATTGATGGTGAAACGGAATTAATTCCTAACGTGCATGTTCGTATGTTTCACGGACATACCCCAGGGCAAATTATTCCGCTAATCAAGTACAAAGGGAAAACTTTGGTATTTACTGCCGATTTGTTCGCGTTCCGCTCACATTTGCCGCTACCATGGATAATGAGCTACGACCTTGAACCCTTGAAAACGTTAAAAGAGAAGGAAACTTTCCTGAAGGAGGCTCTAGAGGGTGATTATATTTTCGTTTACCAGCACGATTACTTTGCCGATTGCAGCAGAGTTTACCAAGCCCCAAAAGGCATTAAAGCAACCGACGGATTTACATTTGAACAACTAATGCAGGAGTTGGGCGAATAGTTTGACTGTAAACTCTATCAGAGGGGCAAAGCATACAACAAACAGGATAACAGAGATACTAACATCTATGGCTACCATTTTATTCACTGGTAACCAATGCCTTTTCAATACAATCAGAATAGCGACTCTAAGCAAAAACTGAATAGCAAAAAAACTAAAAATCCTTATAGCGTGAGGATTAAGTTCAAGCGCAGTGGAAATATTTCCCCGAACAATTTCCGCAAAACTTGCCGACAACCCTTTGCTTGGCGGAATAATTCCTGTTTCTTGAGTTAGTAATGCGGGAATATGATGATTGCTGTTCTTATAAAATGCAGCGTAAAGAAAAATGACCATAATTATGGCCATAAAACTGATGTTCAGAATAAAGTAAGCAACCCTTGAGTTGCTTACCTTACTATTACTATCCTGAAATGATGTTATCAATTGTGTTTTGCTTCTATTCTAATTTTTACAGAATCGGTGTCGATTGTGATTTTGGATGATTTCTTAAAAGCCTTTGCTGCAGCCTGACCTGCTTGGCGGGCTTTTTCCTCATCCGTTCCAGATAAACTATCGAGGTCTTTTTCTAAGTCTCTAAGTGCATTTTCAAGACTATCGGAAACAATCTCGATATGCACATCTTTATCGCCAATCTCTTTTTCCAGAGCCTTGCCGAATTCTTCGCCAAAAATTTCAATTTTATCGGAATTCTTAAACGCTTTATCAGCAAACATAAGTGTTCCACTCAATATAGTCAGCCATAATGCTGCTAGTATTATTGAAATTAACGATACAATTAAAGCGCCTATACCCAAACTTTTAGAACCATAACCATTAGCTGCTTGAACGATGGAAATAATGCTAAAAACTAAAGCTAGAGCACCTGGAAGAAATGCAACAACTCCTATACAAGGAATAAAGGCCAGAATTA
>CAZTVB010000358.1:0-3539 GCA_964616315.1 uncultured Rikenellaceae bacterium | reverse complement strand
TTTTCCCGAAAAGCATTCCAAGCATTGCAACTAGGAATGTGACAAATCCAATAATGAGGAATGCGAAAAGCATATTTACCTCAACAATGGCTAAACTTATGCCAACCGCAAGAGCATCTATGCTTGTTGCAATGGCCATGGTTATCATTACTTTTGGTTTGAGCGGGTTGAATTGCTTTTCCTCTTCGTTTTTGAAACTCTCAATAATCATTTTCACACCAATAATGCTGAGTAAACCAAATGCAATCCAATGGTCAAAGGACTCAATATACGTTTTAATGGATACTCCACCTAGCCAGCCCAATACTGGCATTAATGCTTGAAAGAAACCAAATACCGATGCTACTATGAACGCTTCTTTGAATACTATATGTTTGCGAGCTATTCCGCTTGATATTGAGACAGCAAAAGTGTCAAAGGATAATCCTATCGCAAGAATAAAAAGAGTAATAATTGTCATGGTTGAAATTTGGCACAAATATAAAAACTAAAATTCAATTTGCTCAATTTGATTCTTGTGCAGGAAGTGATATGGTGAATGTGGTTCCTTGGTCTTGGTTGTTACTAACCTTTATTGTTCCCCCATTTTTGTCTACAAACCGTTTAACTAGTTTAAGTCCGAGTCCCGTGCCTTTCTCACTGTTTGTGCCTGAAGTGCTGAACACTTTGGAGTCATCAAATATCAACTCAATCCTATCAACAGGAATTCCAACTCCAGTGTCGGAAACTTGAATTGTGCAGAGTTGGTGGTCGCAAGAACAATTTAAGTCAATTCTTCCTCCATTCGGAGTGAATTTTATTGCGTTTGAGATTAGGTTTCGTATTATGGTCTTAAACATCATTGGGTCAACAAAGGCTTTGCATTCATTGCTTATGTTGGCTCCAATGTTTATGTTTTTGGTCGATGCCATGCTGGATAGCAATTGCACAGTTTCGGAAACAACACCCTGAATCTCTAATAGTATAGGTTTAATAGTTGCCTGGCGTTGACTTCGTCCCCACTCCAGAAGATTCTCCAATAAGTTGTAGCTTTCCTTTGTGGTATTGTGAACCAAAGTGATGATTTCTGTTTTCGATTCGTTGTCCATACCTTCCCAATCGGATAGGTATAGTGAAAGCATTTGCTCCACGCTGCCAATAGGTCCGCGAAGGTCGTGCGATATTACCGAGAAGAGTTGGTCTTTCATTGCGTTAGCATCCTTCAGTGCTTCTTCGGCAAGTTTAGATGATGTAATATCAGCAAATGTTATGATTAAATCGGTTATTTTTCTATTTGTGTCAATTGCAACGCCAAGGTCTAGAGATAGATAGGCTATTTCTCCAGATGACCTAATTATTCGAGTTTCTAAGTTTTCCTCCTCACTTGCAAGGCTTCTTAGACTATCTATTGATGCGTTAACAATATCCCTATCTGTAGGATGTATGGTTTGAATAAATCTCTCTAGTTTGAAAGGTGCGCTCTCTTTGTTCCATTCAAGTATCTCTAGTGCTTGTTCCGATACATCGAGGTAGCCTGTAAGTGCGTTGAGTCTACAAACACCAAGGTGAGCAATTTCCTGCGCTTTTTTCAATCTATTTTGGCTTTCAAGGAGGGCTGTTTCGGCTTTTTTCCTTAAGGTTATATCCTCAATCAGTTTAACAAGATGTGTTATTGCGCCTGTATTGTCCTTAATAGCTTTAACGGCTACGTTGCAGTAAACAATACTTCCGTCTTTTTTTATAAAACGCTTTTCGAGAGTGTAGCTATCGTTCTTTCGCTGCAAAATATTGTTAAATTGTTTTACTTCAAATTGAACATCATCGGGATGAGTGATTTTATCCCAAGTTAGTTTTTCAAGTTCTTCTGGTTTGTATCCAAGAATCTGGCATAGTTTAGTGTTAAATGTTATCCACGATTTGTATATGGTTGTTTCAGCCATTCCTATTAGGTTCGATTCGAAAAAAAGTCGGAATTTAAGTTCACGTTCGGATAGTTTGAATTCAAAGTTTTTACGAGCAGTATTGTCGCGGAGTACAGCAAAAATTTGAGGGTTTTGTCCCGAAATGAATTTGACAAAATGACCTTCAACATAGAATTCCTCTCCATTCTTTTTTCTGTGCATTCTCGAAGGAACCCTGTAGAAACCTTTCTGGAGTGTGATGTCTAAAGCTTGATGTGTTTCATATTCCTGAGCGGATATATTTATGTATGGAGTTCCAATTGCTTCATTTTTGGAATATTCGTATAGTTTTTCGAATGCAACATTTACATCAAGGATTGTCAAAGTATTTCCATCAATAAGAATAACTGGGTCTATATTGTTCTCGAACAATGCTCGGTAACGGATTTCTTTCTCAGAAAGAGCTACCTGTGCTTCTTTCCAATCGGTTATGTCAGATAAAACACCAACAATCCGTTCCACTTCGGCATTATCATCAAAGGAGCGCCCTTTAATAAGGAAATGTCTGAAGTGGTTGTTTAAATTGTAACGTATTTCGAGGTTAATGTCAATGGTGTTTTCCGATGCATTAGTAATTGCATTAAGAAATCTTCTTCTATCATCTGGATGAATCCTGTCAATATATTTCTCCATGGAGAATGCGCTAACCTGCGATGAGTTTATCCCAAGTATTCTCGATGCTGATTCGGACCATCGGATAGTTTTTAGTTTTAAGTCGTACTCCCAGCTGGTTATGTTAGCAATTTCCTGCGATTCCGTGAGCAATTTTTTGCTTAGGTTGAGTTCCTTTTCAATAAGCCCCCTTTGCTCTACCTCTGAGATTAATTTATTGTTGAGTTCTCTGAAAATGTTTGTTTGTTGGTTGATTTCGGCTTGAAAGTTACTGTAGGAATCTTTTAATGACTGTAGAGCATTGTTGCGTTCTTTAAGGATTGCACTCACTATAATTACTATTAACGAAATAATAAGTACGAAATATTGTGCGTTGATTAAATGGTATGGCTCATCGAATATATTAAAGAAGTTTCGGTTGAGTAAACTCGATAAAACTAGGAGTATAGAGAAAGTTAAGGTAAAGAAAACTGTTCTTTTAAATTTAGCAATTATTGCGTATGATGATGCAGCTATTATTGCTAGTAGTTGAATTGGGAGTAAATATAAATTGCCTAAAATAAAAGTTATGTCGATAACACTTGGAATAGTGGAAATAGCAATAAGTATGATAATGCCGAATGTATTATTCTTGAAGTTAATGGGGTCGGGTTTCGTATAAAAAGTTAAAATAAACGGAACTACCACTAATAAGGGCGATAAAACCGAGGTAAATATTAGTTGAATACCCAATAATGTGTCAAGGTTATTTAGTTGAGAAGTAAACCTAAATATTGTGTAAAGCAATGCGCTTTGTGCTATAGTGCCTAAAATCGATATTTTAATAAAACTTTTTAAATCGTCAGTGTAATCCAAAAAGGGAATTCTATACTTAAAGTAATTGGCAAAAATTATTGAGACTATGATATCCGAAGTCGCTAACGCAATTAACTTAATCGGATTTATTGGTAGTATGTTAATATCCTGAAAGGATAGAATAAGTAATAC
>CAZTVB010000357.1:0-3540 GCA_964616315.1 uncultured Rikenellaceae bacterium | reverse complement strand
CTCCTGGATTTGGTTTAAAACGTTATTGAGATCATCATCGGATAGATATTTTTGGTCTAATGCAATTATTAGTTGCGATTCTATTTCAAATAAAGAGCCTCTGGCAATAAAAAGAAATTGAACAGTATCTTTAGTATGATTTCGTCCAATACCTTCTGCAATATTTGATGACACAGAAACAGCGCTCCTTCTGATTTGTTGAGTTAACCCAAATACTTCATCTTTCGGAAATTCTTTGGTAATTGTATATATAGAATTTGCTATAACTCTACTCGCTTTCCAAACTTCCAAATCCTTATAATCAAGCATATTGTTAGTTTTAATCTAAATACTAAAAACTAAATACAATAAACTAATTTTCTTCTGGTTTTGCTCTTAAACTTTCCCAAATAATGTATCCGCCAATTACAAGGAACATTACAAATCCAAGTATTTCGGCTGGGTGCGATTCAATCCATTCGGTATTTACAAAGTTAATTCCACCAAATTTCAGAACAGCGCTAATAACGCCCATTAGTGCACCTCCTGCAATAAATCCTGATGCAATAAGGGTTCCACGTTCCTTGCGTGCTTTGTTAACTTTTGCATCTTTAGAGCGTGTAGATACTATGTGAGCAATAATACCGCCTGCTAAAAGGGGAGTATTCAGTTGAAGTGGAATGAACATACCCAATGAGAAAGCCAAAGCAGGAACTCCAATCATAGTGAGAATTAGCGAAAGGAAAGCTCCAGCTCCATATAGTAACCATGGTGCGGGTTTTCCACTCATCATAGGCTCAATAACGGCAGCCATGGCGTTTGCCTGTGGGGCAACCAAAGAACCCTCGCCAGTAAAGCCGTAGGTTTTATTAAGAATTATGATTACACCGCCAACAGTAGCAGCCGATACCAATGTTCCCAAAAATTTCCAGGATTGTTGCTTATATGGCGACGTACCCAGCCAGTAACCAATTTTTAGGTCGGTTATAAAGCCTCCGGCCATAGATAGAGCTGTACACACAACACCACCAATTATTAACGCGGCAACCATTCCCGATGTTCCCGATAATCCTATTGATGCAAGAATAAGCGATGCAATAATCAGCGTCATAAGAGTCATTCCCGATACTGGGTTTGTACCAACAATGGCAATTGCATTGGCGGCAACTGTGGTGAAAAGGAATGCAATAACCATTACAATACCAAGACCAACCAATGCATGTGTAAGGTTGTGAACAACCCCAAATTGGAAGAATACGAAAATTAGAACGGCTGTTAGTAGAATACCAATTGCAATAATTGCCATTGGAATATCCCTACGTGTGCGAAGTTCCTCTTTTGCTATCGATTTTTTTCCACCAGTTAACTCCGAAACAGCAAGTCCAAATGCTTTTTTGATGATAGAACTGGAGCGAATTATGCCAATAATACCAGCCATTGCTATACCTCCAATACCAATTGGGCGAACATACGAGGTGAAAATTTGCTCAGCGCTCATTGAACCTACAAGTAATGTAACATTACTTCCAACAGTTTCAGTTAACCCTGGAGCAAAGTAGTTGATAATAGGAATAATTACAAACCATCCCACAAACGAACCTGCAGCAATAATAGCGGTATATTTAAGACCAATAATATAGCCCAACCCCATAACAGCAGCTCCAACGTTGATTTTGAATACGAGTTTTGCCTTGTCGGCAATAGCTTCGCCAATTGGAATTACACGGGTGGTTACCACCTCGCTCCACCAACCAAAGGTGGCAATAATAAAATCGTAGATACCTCCAATTAAACCACTAACTAGTAATAATCGAGCCTGAGAGCCACCCTTTTCCCCCGATACAAGAACTTCTGTGGTTGCTGTAGCCTCGGGGAATGGATATTTTCCGTGCATATCGGAAACAAAGTATTTACGGAATGGAATTAGGAATAGAATACCCAGAATTCCACCGAATAGCGATGCAAGGAACACCTTGTAAAATTCAGCATCAAGATTGAGAATATAGAGAGCTGGTAGGGTAAAAATTGCACCCGCAACAATAACTCCAGAGCTGGCTCCAATTGATTGAATAATTACATTTTCGCCTAGGGCGCCTTTTCGCTTAGTTACGGTTGATAGTCCTACGGCAATAATGGCAATAGGAATAGCAGCCTCAAATACTTGTCCTATCTTTAACCCAAGGTATGCAGCAGCAGCTGAGAATACTACAGCCATTACTAAGCCCCATAAAACGCTCCATGTGGTTACCTCTGGAACAATTCTGGTGGGAGACATCACGGGTTGATACTCTTCGCCCTCCTTTAGCTCTGTGTAAGCATTCTCTGGAAGACCTTTAATCTTTTCAACTGGTTCGTGCGACATTTTTAGTTAGGTTTTAAGTTATTTGTTTTTCGATTTGGTTTTTAAAATTTTGAAAGCCAAACCTACAAATTTTTGCTCAAAACGAAACTGATTTTTGATAAAATGGACGTTTTGTGAATAAATATAGGATGAAAGAGATATAAGTGTAGTTAGAAAATATTGTAGTTACAATTCAATTCAATCGTGCGGCAGCAATGCTTGTCACTTGTCCCAAATCACTTGTCACTATTTTTTAACATAATAAACCCTCCAAACCGCCCTCTATCGCCAGCACGAGCAGAGAAGAATTCTAAATTATTGCACTTTGAGCAAACTTTGGCCACTTCAATATTATCAGGCTTTACACCTTGCTCAATTAGCACACTTACGTTTGCTTCCCAAAGGTTGAATACTGGTTTAGTGTATTTAGGGTTTTGAATAAGAAGTTTATCAGAATTGACAAAAGATGATTTTACTTGTTCTTCCACCTCGTGTCCAACCTCGTAGCAGCATGGGCCAATGGATGGGCCAATACCTACAATAATATCCTCTGGGTTGGAGTTGTATAAACTCTTAAACGATTTTATTACTTCACCAGCAATTTTTGCTACAGTTCCTTTCCATCCAGCGTGGGAGCTAGCAATAACGTCCTTTTTGGGGTCGTAGAAAAGGATTGGAACACAATCGGCCGCTTGGGCAACTATGCAGATATCTGAGTGATGAGTTATCATTGCATCGGAAAAGGGTAGGGACGAGGCTCTGTTGAAAGCTCCTAATCCCCGCTTCTCAGGACTAATAAACTCTACAATATTGCCGTGTACTTGCTCTGCAAATACATACAAATCGGGCTTGAAGTTGAATTGTGCTGCTAGTATTGCTCTATTTGCGTTAACACCTGCTTCATCGAGGTATTCGTTCATTCCAATGGTGAATCTATTACTCCCATTATGATTTCGGGTAGAGATGAAATGGGTTATTCTGTCCGAGAATTTGCTTAGGTTCTCGAATTGGTAGTATGGATTAGAAGCATCAACGTAAATCATCCTATAATTTTTGAATTGCAAATGAACATCAAACATTTTAAATATCAAAAGGTTTTCTCTGAAAGATGTGAATTTTAATTTTCAGTAAATCAGTGGTTTAAGGAAAAGTTATTTTTATTTTATAAAATTTATATCAAAATAATTGACATATATAAGATAATTATATATATTTGTTTC
>CAZTVB010000356.1:0-3545 GCA_964616315.1 uncultured Rikenellaceae bacterium | reverse complement strand
GGATTATGACTTTAGTCTTTTCCTTTTTTTACTTTGGATTTGCACAGGAATACATCAAATACAACAAGGTTTTTAGAATTATTGAGCCAGCCTTAAGACCTTTAGCAACTGAAAATATCGCCAATTTAAATCAAAAACTAAGAATTAAAACAGACTGGCAGTATTACAAGCAACAAATTGCAAATCATAAATATTACTGCGAAGCAGGAATCACTATTGAGGATTTAGCGTTTAAACTAAAAATTGGTCGAACTACACTTTCAAACTTTATAAATAGAGAGGAAGGCATAAATTTTAACAGTTGGATCAACAAACTTCGAATTGAGGATGCCAAACAACTACTCATAGAAAACCCTGATCACTCTATCGCAATTGTTTCAGAAATGGTTGGCTTTACCGAACAGGCCAATTTTAGCAGACAGTTCAAGGTTGTTACAGGTGAATCGCCAATGGTATGGCGAAAGAAACTGACAGCATCATAATACTTTATAGTTTTTAGAATGTAGTTTTTTGTTAATTCGTACGTTAGTTTGTATGGATTGATAAAAGACTTTTTTATTCAAACTTTACTTTTGCTATCCTAGTAATAATTAGCAAAAATCACATCTAATAATATGCTACAGTTGAGCTCAATTATCCACCGTATAGGGTTTATGTTGCTAGTAATCCTTCAACTATCGGCTTTTTCGCAAAGTTACACAGTCATTACCTCTAGTGGAAATGCATATATACCATTAGTTACTCCAAATGTGATTGATATTTGCCGCGATGAAGCAATAAGCGATCCCATAATAGACAATATTTTTATGGGATTTAAATTTGTATTTGCTGGTAAAGAATACTGGACTATAAGAGTCTCATCAAACGGCTTTTTATCTTTTGTTTGGGATGGCTCGAATCTTGAAGGATTGCTCCCTGCTGTATATATCCCCATTGCTGATACTAGTTTAGCCTTCAGGACAGAACCAATAATAGCCCCATTTTGGGAGGATTTAGCAGGAGATGCTGAGTCCAAAGCGCTATATTCTAATTCCTCAGAGAAATTTATACTTGAATGGCAAAATTGGAAGTGGAAAAATACCCGAATTTCGTTTCAGGTAATATTTTATAAATCCACAGGGATTATCGAATTCTGCTACAAAGGAATACCTGCTAATATAGAAAATGTTAAAATTGGGATACAAATACCTAATGGTGATTTCATAAGCCCAAACAACCCAACCCTTACTGACGGACAAAAGTATCAATTTGTACCCATTGCCTTATCGGGGAATAAAATTCAAGGTTTGCACTTTACTATGCATAAAACTGAGGCACTAGAACATGCACCCAAAAAGTATGCAAATATTTTAGCTGGATGGCCTGGTGAAAAATTTAATCCTGATGAAGGTCTTTTTGCTAAAAATCCTAATGGTGATACATTAACCTGCTGCGATTATAATAGAAATGATTTAGGGTATGTATTTGGAAAATACTTTTTAGGACCAGACCCAAACAATGTTTGGGGATGTTGGCCAGTCCCAGAATTAATGCCTGGTAATTTTTCTAAAAATTATCCGAATATGATTGCAAATGTTATTGGAAACAGAAGTTATTATGGAATACTAGATATAGATATAAGACATTGTGGCCCAGATATGGGTTATCTTTTTCCAAATGGGTTATTCTACTCACTTTTTTCTTTTTCGTATGCTACTGATAAAACAGGGAAAACATATAAAGCTCAAATGCGATCTGGAATAATTGAATCAGGACGACTATTAGGAAATATGTACCATACGCGGGAAATATTTAAGTTCGAAGAATTTGGAAGTATATCAATAGATTCTGAAAACAATAAATGGTTTGGTGGAAACTTTACTATTAATACAATAAAATACAATGATAATAAATGGGTTAGATTTAATGAAAAAGGTATTGTTTCAATAGAAAATGATGGAACAAAATGGATAGGAGATAATTACAATTTTGTTGAATATTCATCACCAACTTTATACAAATCATTAAACGATGAAGACTTCGATTTAGGTCATATTGCAACCAGCGGTTTACCTGTAACATACACAAGCACTAATAGTGGAGTTGCAACAATTGTAGATGGTAAAGTGCATATTGTTGGTTTAGGTTCAACAACAATTGAAACAAATCAGGCTGGAAATGCTGAATTTAAACCATTACCCACTTTTCGTCAAACCCTTATTGTTAGAGAGCCTAATGTTATTGAAATAGACAGTATTACGGTTAAGACTTTTGGGGATCCTGATTTTCTCCCAACAGGGACCACTTCATCGGGGTTAGCTATTATTTACAAAAGTTACGATTCAACAATTGCAACAATTGTAAATGAAAAAATTCATATAATGGGTGTTGGTGTCTGTAATATTTATGCAAACCAAAAAGGCAACGAGATTTATGGGGTAGCAAAAACAGTCAGAAAAACTTTAATGGTCATAAAAGCAGACCAAACAATAAACTTTGGAAATCTATCACCAAAAACCTTCGGCGACCCCAACTTTTCCTTGACTGCCACTTCAACTAGCGGATTAGCGGTAACGTTCACAAGCAGCGATCCCAATGTGGCCACTGTTGAAAATGGAACTGTACATATTGTTGGAGCAGGAACCTGTACCATTTATGCGGATCAGTCAGGTAATGCCAATTACAATGCAGCTCCTCAGGTTGGGCAACCTCTAACTGTAAATAGATTCGTTCCCGACATGAGTAAATTTACTTTTACCTCATTACCTGATATAAGTTACCAACCAACTATTTGCATAAATTTAAACGGATCAATTCCAGCATCAGCAGTATTAAATCAGGTTGCAACAATTTCTTACAATATTCAATGCGTTAAAACAGGAGGAACTACAACCACCATTAATGCTAGTTCAACAATTTGTGGCATTCAAGGATTTGTAGGCAATGTTAGAATTTATGCAGTAATTACCATACCCAATCCAAATTTTCAGAATATTACTGTTGGGGAAGTTGATGCTTTTGTAATTTCAAAAGCAAACCAAATTATTACTTTTCCTTCCTTTGATCCAACTTACTATAATTTTGCTAACACCTATGGTAATGGCGATTTTGACATTATTGCTTCAGTTAACAGTGGTGTGCCAATAACATTCTCTTCTAATAATACTAACGTAGCAACTATTGTAAACGGCAAAATTCATATGGTGTCTGCAGGTACTGCCAATATTACTGCTACTGCTTTAGGAAATGAAAATTACAATATTGCCACTAAAACCCAAAGCCTTACTATTTACAAAAGCGGACAAACTATCACCTTCAATCCTCTGCCAGAAAAAACCTTCGGCGATTCCAACTTTGCATTGAGCGCCACCTCAACTAGCGGATTAGCGGTAACGTTTGCAAGTAGCAATCCCAATGTGGCAAAGGTTGAAAACGGAACCGTACATATTGTAGGAGCAGGAATCTGCACCATAACAGCAAACCAGACTGGTGATAGTAATTACAATCCAGCAACTGAAGTAAATCAAATATTAACGGTGAATAAAGCCAGTCAAACCATTGCACTC
>CAZTVB010000355.1:1175-3552 GCA_964616315.1 uncultured Rikenellaceae bacterium | reverse complement strand
CAATTGTAAAATCCATTGACGCTGGAATTGAGGATTGCTTTATTCAGATGATGGAGAGTTAGTTTTAGTGAGTAGGTTATTGAGAGAATAAGTGATTGAGATATTGAGTTATTAGGTTGTTGGAATGATTTTCTCTTCTAACTTCCATCTTCCAACTAAAATGAAAAACATGGCTAATTCAAAAAACAATATCGTAATTGAGGTTAAGGACTTGGTGAAGCGCTTTGGTAGTTTTGTGGCCGACGACCATCTTACCTTCAATGTTTACAAAGGCGAAATATTTGGCTTTTTGGGAGCCAATGGTGCCGGTAAAACAACTGCAATCCGTATGCTATGTGGTTTGCTGCAACCAACATCGGGCGATGTGAAAGTGGCTGGTTTCGACGCATATACACAGTCGGATTTAATTAAGGCAAATATTGGCTATATGAGCCAAAAATTCTCGTTGTACAACGATTTAAGTGTTTGGGAGAATATCCGATTTTTTGGTGGAATTTATGGTTTGTGGGGAAAGGAACTCAGAAATAGAGCCGATGAGTTAATCAACAATTTACAGATGAACGATTCTAGGGATGTGCTAATTAGCTCGTTACCTCTTGGTTGGCGACAACGACTATCGTTTGCAGTATCGATGATTCATAAACCACCAATCGTTTTTCTGGATGAACCAACTGGTGGGGTTGACCCAATTGCCCGTAGGCAATTCTGGGAGATGATTAACGAAGTTGCAGCCTCCGGAACAACTGTATTTGTTACAACACACTATATGGACGAGGCCGAGTACTGCCATAGAGTAGCGATTTTGGTCGATGGTAAGATGGTAGCGCTCAATACACCTGCAAATTTAAAGAAGGAGTATTCTGCAAGCAGCATGAATGAGGTATTTATATCGTTGGCACGTCAAGGACAGAGGGTTGGGTAAAAGTTAAAAGTTAAAAGTTAAAATAAAACCTTAAAGCCTAATAGTCAATCAGTCGAAACACCATCAACAACCGAGCGTTTTTTGCGAGCTCATTGAAAATAAACAACGATTAACAAACATCGAATTATGGTACAAAATAGATTCCGAGATTTCCTTGTAAAGGAGTTCAAACATATAATCCGCGACCCCCGCACTTTACTCATTGTAATTCTGATGCCAGTATTGCAGCTGATAATATTTGGATACGTTGTATCCAACGAGATATCGGATGCTAGAATTGCCATTTACGACAAATCCAACGATTACTTAAGTCAGAAGTTAACCCAGAAATTAGCTGCATCGGGATACTTTTTGCCAGTGCGTAACATTAAAACCGATGCTGAAATTGACCAAGCATTCAAGGCTGGCGATGTTAAGTTGGTTATTGTTTATGAACCAAACTTTGCCGAGAATTTTATTCGGAATAACAAGGCCGATGTACAAATCATTACCGATGCATCGGAACCGAACACGGCAAGTATTTTGGCTAACTATGCTCAGGCAGTAATAACAACATTTACCAACGAGCAAAATAATAATGGAATTTCAGCCAATAGGCTAGATATCCGCTCAAGAATGCTTTACAACGAGGAACTGAAGGCCGTTTATATGTTTGTTCCCGGAACAATGGTGCTTATACTTATGCTTATTACCGCAATGATGACATCAATTTCCATTACTCGCGAGAAAGAGCTGGGTACGATGGAGATTCTGCTGGTTTCGCCATTGCGCCCTTCGCAAATAATATTTGGTAAGGTTTTACCATACGTGAGTTTGGCATTCTTTAATACAATTATCATACTATTAATGGGTTACACTGTATTTGGGTTGCCGTTACGAGGAAGTTTGGCTCTTTTGCTTTTGGTTTGTTTCATTTTTATACTCCTTGCCCTATCGTTAGGTATTTTAATATCAACTTTAAGTAAAACACAGGCCATAGCAATGTTTATGTCGATGTTTGCTTTAATGCTTCCAACCATTCTTCTATCGGGTTTTATTTTTCCAATCGAAAATATGCCTAAGGTTCTACAATGGTTGAGTTTAGCAATGCCGCCACGCTGGTTTCTGTCGGCACTAAAAACAATTATGATAAAAGGGGAGGGCTTTGCTTATGTATGGAAGGAGATTGCCATAATGTTAGGAATGACAGCCTTTTTCCTAGCCTTAAGTGTGAAAAAATTTAAAGTGAGGTTAGAGTAGAATGTTAAAAGTTAAGGGTTCGTAGTATGTTAACTTAATAACTTATTACTCAATTACTCAATAACTCAATAACTAAAATGAAAACAATACTATTTATACTTCAGAAGGAATTCATTCAGATATTCAGAAATAAGGCAATGTTGCCAATTATATTTATGCTTCCAATTGTGCAGTTGCTTATATTGGCTAATGCTGCAACTCAGGAAATGAAGAATA
>CAZTVB010000355.1:0-1075 GCA_964616315.1 uncultured Rikenellaceae bacterium | reverse complement strand
CCAATTGTGCAGTTGCTTATATTGGCTAATGCTGCAACTCAGGAAATGAAGAATATCAACCTGGCTGTTGTGGATTTTGATAATTCAAAAACTTCAAGGGAGCTTATCAATGCATTCGGTAACTCGCCATTCTACACAATTATTCCAGTAAAGCAATCCGTAAATAGTGCAATGGATAAGGTTCATAACAGTCAGGCCGATGCTATTCTTGTGATTGAGGACGATTTTGAGGAGAAGATTGTGAAAAGTGAAAAGGTCGATTTACAGTTACTGGTCAATGCAATAAATGGCACGGCAGCATCGCTGATAAATGGATATACATCATCAATTGTTACAGGGTATTCAACTAAAATAGGAATTCAAAATGTTGAACAGTTTAAGCCCGCAATAGCAACAAAGGTAAGGCACTGGTACAATCCTGAGTTAAACTATAAGCTTTATATGGTTCCGGGTATTCTGGTAATATTGGTAACGGTTGTGGGGATGTTTTTAACCGCATTGAACATTGTGCGCGAAAAGGAGTTGGGAACCATTGAGCAGATAAATGTTACGCCAATTAAGCGTTATCAGTTTATACTAGGAAAGCTAATTCCATTCTGGATTATTGCACTTTTTGAGTTGGCATTTGGCCTGCTCATCGCCCGATTAGTGTTTAACTTAACCATTGCGGGTAGTATTCCATTGCTTTTTGGCTTTGCATCAATATACTTGTTGGTAGCACTATCGGGAGGGTTGATTCTTTCTACAGCAGCCGATAATCAGCAGCAGGTAATGTTTATGTCGTATTTCTTTATGATTCTTTTTATACTGATGAGCGGATTGTTTACTTCCACCGAAAGTATGCCTCAGTGGGCACAATTATTCAATAAAATAAACCCACTCTATTACTTTATGGACGTGAACCGGATGGTAATTCTCAAAGGCTCTAATTTTGCCGATATCAAGGTGCAATTTGGTTTTATCTCAATACTAGCCTTGCTAACACTAACATGGGCAGTGTTAAGGTATCGGAAAACATCAAACTAAAAGGTTGAACTATTCCTTTTTATGCTAAATTTGTATAAAAAGGTGTGAT
>CAZTVB010000354.1:0-3569 GCA_964616315.1 uncultured Rikenellaceae bacterium | reverse complement strand
TTACGGTTATTACCGGTCTTAGCGGTAGCGGTAAATCATCGCTTGCCTTCGATACTATTTACGCTGAGGGTCAGCGTAGGTATATCGAAACAATGTCGGCTTACGCTCGTCAGTTCCTTGGTTCGTTGGAGCGTCCCGATGTGGATAAGATTTCGGGTTTAAGCCCAGTAATTTCCATTGAGCAGAAAACCACTAGTCATAACCCTCGCTCCACGGTTGGCACAACAACCGAGATTTACGATTTTCTCCGTTTGCTTTACGCAAGGGCATCAACAGCATACTCCCATAATACTGGCGAGGAGATGGTACGCTATACCGATGACCAAATCATCAATCTTATTGTTGAGAATTTTAAAGGTAAGAAAACAGGTATTCTTGCACCAGTTGTTAGGGGGCGCAAAGGTCATTATAAGGAACTATTTGAACAGTTACGTCGCAAAGGTTATTTGCACGCTCGGATTAACGGCGAGATAACCGAAATGCGACCTGCAATGAAGCTCGACCGTTACAAAACTCACCATATTGAGTTGGTGGTGGATAAAATTGTGGTTGACGAGTCGGATCGCAAGCGGGTTTCGCAGTCGGTAAATACCGCAATGTCACTTGGAAAGGGTATTATAATGGTACTCGATATGGAGAGCGGTCAATCGCGTTACTACAGTCGAAACCTGATGTGTCCAACCACCGGAATTTCGTACGATGAACCAGAACCATACTCTTTCTCGTTCAACTCACCTAAAGGTGCTTGTAATCATTGTAATGGTTTGGGCTACGTAACCGAGGTGGATATCGAAAAGATTATTCCAGACCCAAAGTTAAGTATTAAGAAAGGTGGAATTCAGCCGCTTGGACCATATAAAAGCTCATTGATATTCTGGCAGATTGAGGCCATTGCATCAAAATACGAGTTTTCCATAAACGACCCAATTGAATCGATACCCGAGGAAGCGTTGAATGTAATTCTGAATGGTTCCGAGGAGCAATTCAAGTTGAAGCATCCGAACCTTGGGTTAACATCGAGTTATTTTTTGAGTTTCGAGGGCGTGGTTAGTTTTATACAGAACCATCAAACCAACGAAGAACTTTCTGGAAAAGGGGAGAAGTGGGCCAACCAGTTTATCCGTCAGGTTACCTGTCCTCATTGTAAAGGTTCGAGGTTGAGGGATGAGTCGCTTTGGTTTAGGATTGATGGTAAGAGCATTGCCGATGTGTCGGCTATGGATGTTGAGAACCTTTGGGAGTGGCTTCAAGGGCTTGAGGAAAGGATGGATAAACGCAAGCGTGCCATTGCTACAGAGATTTTAAAGGAGATTCGTGAGCGTGTCCGGTTCCTTCTCGATGTAGGCTTGGGATATTTATCGTTAAGCCGAGGTTCCGTAACACTTTCGGGTGGAGAGAGTCAGCGTATCCGCCTTGCTACGCAAATTGGTTCCAAACTGGTGAATGTTCTCTATATTCTCGATGAGCCTAGCATTGGTTTGCATCAGCGCGATAATATCAAACTTATTGATTCGCTTAAGAAACTTCGCGATACGGGGAACTCTGTAATTGTGGTTGAGCACGATGAGGAGATGATACTTGCTGCCGATTATGTTGTAGATATTGGCCCAAAGGCTGGCCGACACGGCGGAAAGGTTGTTGCAAAAGGCACACCAGATGAGTTGATTAAGACCGATACTTTAACGGCCAAATATCTGAACGGAGCCTTATCCATTGAGGTGCCGAAGGAGCGAAGGAAAGGAAATGGAAAAGTTTTAAAATTAATAGGCGCAAAGGGCAACAATCTTAAGAATGTAGATGTTGAGTTCCCATTGGGAATGATGATTTGCGTTACTGGAGTATCGGGTAGCGGAAAATCAACGCTAATAAACGAAACGCTACAGCCTTTGTTAAGCCGTTATGTATACAATTCCTATAAGCAACCACTCGATTTTGATAAAATTGAGGGTATCGAAAATATCGACAAGGTTGTTGAGGTTGACCAATCGCCCATTGGACGCACTCCTCGCTCCAATCCTGCAACCTATACTGGCGTATTTACCGATATCAGGAAGTTGTTTGAGTTAACTCCCGATGCCAAGATTCGTGGATACAAGGCTGGACGTTTCTCGTTTAACGTTAAAGGAGGACGATGCGAAACTTGTAAGGGTGCTGGTTTACAAACTATCGAAATGAATTTTCTCCCAGATGTTTACGTGAAGTGTCCCGACTGTTATGGTCGCCGTTATAACCGCGAAACATTGGAGGTGAAGTATAAGGGGAAGAATATCAGTGAAGTGCTTGATATGACCATTAATCAGGCCGTTGAGTTTTTTGAGAGTATTCCTCAAATCTTCCAGAAAATAAAAACCTTACAGGATGTAGGTTTAGGGTATATAACACTTGGGCAAGCCTCTACAACACTGTCGGGAGGCGAAGCACAACGTGTAAAACTTTCAACAGAACTTGCAAAGCGCGATACTGGCAAAACCCTCTACATTTTAGACGAGCCAACAACAGGACTTCACTTCGAGGATGTTCGTGTTTTGCTGGATGTTCTCAATAAACTAGTAGAAAAAGGAAACACTGTTATAGTAATCGAACACAACCTCGATGTAATAAAGGTTGCCGATTATATTATCGATTTAGGCCCTGAGGGTGGCGGTGCTGGAGGAAAGATTGTTTGCACTGGAACTCCTGAGCAAATAATCAAATCGAAGTGCGGGTATACTTCGGAGTACCTAAAGAGACACATGAGATGATTGAGTGAGCCGATTATCTTCCAATAATTTATTTACCACGAAGGCGCTCTAAGTAAAATCGCAAAGGAGCACAAAGTCGGAGTTATAGATGTTAACATTTACTTTGAGTTCCTAAGTGAAACCCTTTGTTGCCTTTGTGGAGAGAATCGACTTTATAATTGGAATAAAGTTTTCTTCTGCTTTTCGCTTCTTACTTCCTACTCTTTCTCTTTATACCAACCCGAATAAAACAGGTAGTTTCGGGCAATTCGCTCGTTCATATCGCGGCTTAAGGCGGGGTCAACTTTCTTCACAAACTTAGCGGGGACGCCAGCGTATATTGTGCCTGCTTCAACTTTAGTATTCTCAAGCACCAATGCATTTGCCGCAACTATGGCTCCTTCGCCAATTACAGAGTTATCCATAACGGTACTTCCCATTCCCAGTAACGCTCCGTTGTGAACCTCAGCACCGTGAACAATTACGTTATGTCCTACGGACACATCATCTCCCATATTGATAGTAGTTTTCTGATATGTTGTATGTAGAACAGCATTATCCTGAATATTCACTCTATTCCCAATTCGGATTGAATTAACATCACCACGAATAACTGCTCCATACCAAATGCTGCAATCATCCCCAATTTCAACATCCCCAATAATTACCGCAGTTTCAGCAATAAAGCAGTTTTTTCCTATTTTGGGAGTAAACCCCCTTAGTGTTTTAATAATAGCCATTTTGAGTGCAGTTTTTTTGTAAAATTAAGTTGTTTTAGGATTTTATTCCAAAATCATATTTACATAAATATGTCGTAAAATATGTTTTAAATCGATTGCTGTGTTTAAA
>CAZTVB010000353.1:0-3575 GCA_964616315.1 uncultured Rikenellaceae bacterium | reverse complement strand
AGGAAAATAACCATAATTTCGCTCATGTAGAAGTTCTGTGGATAGAACACTCCTTTGCGCGCTACTTCCATCATTCCACTGGAAAAGAACGAGCCAACTAAAACGCCAGCCGATGCAACCAGCAAAATCCAGTGACGGGGCGCAACTTTAGAACCGATGGACGAGTTAAGGAAGTTAACTGCGTCGTTTGCAACACCAACCACCAAGTCGGATATTGCAAGCAGAATAAGAATTACAACTGCAATTAGGTAATAGGTTTCCATATTATCAATATTAATTTCAGCGCAAAAGTACCTCGACTAATGTTAACATTAATAAAATGAAGGGTTATGTTTGCATTAATCTAATGTTAAGTTAATGTTAAGAAGTTGGAGATTCGCAAGGAGTGGTGGAGTATTGGAGTGTTTTTGAATGATTTGGGTTGGTTTAAGTTTACTTTACTCCAACTCTCCATTACTCCATTGCTCATTTACTTCCTCTCTTCAATTCCCTTGAGCAGGTCTTTTTTGCGGATAGCAACGGGGATTTCTGAGTTATCGGTCATTTTTATGGCTGGCGTAGGGAAACGCATCACTTTTACAATGTACTTTTGGTTCACTAGGTGCGATTGGTGGCAGCGAATAAATCCGCAGTCGGCTAATAAATCTTCAAACTCCTTAAGCGTTCTGGAAACACGAATAGGGGCGTTATCTTTAAATATAAACTCAGTGGTATTGTTGTGCGATTCGCACCGGATGATGGTATCAGTATCGACTACGTGAATGCCATTAATGGTTTTAAGCACCAATTTTTTGCTAGTTGATTCGTGGTTAATGGAGTTTGAAAGAAGAGCATCGAATTTACTCTTCGTTTCTGTTTGATTGTACGATGCCGATATTTTTTCAATAGCCGATATCAAATCCGATGGGTCTATCGGTTTTAGCAGATAGTCAACTGCGCTGAATTTGAATGCCTTAATGGCGTACTCTTGGTAAGCTGTTACAATGATTAATTGAAAGCTAATTGGCGAAAACTTATTAAGCAAGTCGAATCCGTTTCCGTCGTTCATTTGCATATCGAGGAAAACTATATCGGGATTCTGAGTTGTAATAATTCTGTAGCCCGATTCAACGCCGTCGGCCTCGCCAATAACATTGATGTTGGGACAATAGATGCTTAACATCTGTTTCAATGTTTCGCGCACCTTGCTTTCATCGTCTATTACAACAGCACTTAGCATAGCTATACAGGAATTTTGAATTTAACTAAAGTTCCGTGACGGGTAATATCTATGGTTCCAATATCAATAATGCTCATCTCAATATTAATCCTTTTTGAGCATTTAATTTTCCGAATACGTTCTTGGGTTATTTCAGTGGCAAGTGAGCGGTGACCTTTGCCTTTTTCTAGCTGCAGTTGTCTGGACTTTTCAATTCCAATACCATTGTCCTCAACCTCAATAACAAGGCAATTCTTGTTTTCGGCGATGAATCGGATATTCAGCATTCCCTTTTCGGAGATGTGGATAAATCCGTGCTCAATGGCATTCTCAATAAAAGGCTGTGCAAGCATGGGAGGAATCTGGACATTGTCGATATCAATTTGTTCATCAACCTCAATTTTATGCTCAAAACGCCCCTCGAATCTTAACGCCTGAAGTTCTAGGTAGTGCTTTAGCGTGGTAACTTCACGCTCAAGAGTGTTTAGCTCTATTCGCGAATTCTCCAGTATCAACCTAATTAGCTTTGCAAAGCTGGCTAAATACTTACTAGCCTGGTGTGCCTCGTTCCTGAAAATATAGCTTTGAATGGCGGTAAGCGAGTTGAAAACAAAGTGCGGGTTCATTTGCGACAGCAGGAGTTGCTGCTCAATTTGTAAATTCCTGCGCTGAACAGCCCTGTATTTAATGTAAAGAATTGCTATTGATGCGATACAAATAACGAGGAGTACAGCAAGAACAATTGTAATTAAAGAAAGTTGAATAGTTGGAATTACCATTATTTGTATTTTTAGTTAGACAAAAATAGCTGGTATTGTTTATTTTACAAATTTATTGGGTTGATGAGAATTCTTAAGGTCAATTAAACCTAATCAACATCAATGTGTCAATTCTATGTAGAATGATTTTAAAATAGTTTTACCTTTGTGCGGTTAAATCAAATTGATGAAAGGTCGTTATACAGCATTCGGTTTTATTCTGCTCGCCAATATTATGCTATTGGTGCATGGATTGATGCCTCATCATCATCATAAAGGGATTGTTTGTTTTACCCAAAATCAAACCGAAGAGGTTTGCTGTAACGATGTGCAACATCAGCACAATAAGGGCTGCGATGATAGCCATAGTGACGATTCCGGCTGTTGTGTTGTTAAGCAAGATTTCCTGATTCCTTCCGATGAAATTGGCAAAACAACTCGTTGTGTAGTTAGCGAAATTCATAGTAAAATTCAGAGTTGGTTTGTTGCGCTTTTAACAAACAGCATCGAATTCAAGGTATTTACAACTATCAAATTAAAGCATCAGTTTTTTGATGTTTTACCACATTATTGCTACTATTTAAGTTCAAGTCTTACTCTTAGAGCGCCTCCAAGTATTTAATGTATTAATTCATAATTTTTTGTTATTGCAACGCTTAATGGCTTGTAGTGGCATTGTTAACATTATCAATACATTAAATACTTATTCCAATGAATTATTTTAAATACTTATTGATTGTTTTATCGTTAGCACTTTGGGGCTGTAGTCAGAGTCATACAGAGGAAGAAGCGCACTCTCACGAAAGTGCAGAAACCGCTCACTCTCACGAAGAAGAAGGTGGCCATTCTCACGAAGGAATTGAACTTGAAAAAGTTCAATACACCGCTTACTCTAATGATTTTGAACTGTTTGCCGAAGCCGATATTTTTATTGTGAATAAACCCGCAGGTATTCTTTCTCACTTCTCTTTTTTGCAGGATTTTAAGCCACTTGAGGAGGGTGTTGTTACGGCTAAGTTGATTATTGATGGTAAGGAGTTTTCCCAAACCCTCGATAAACCAACGCGCAAAGGAATCTACAGTTTTTCTATTATTCCAAAAGCAACAGGAAAGGGGCAATTAATTTTCGATATCAAGTCTGGTAAGGCTAATTCCCAAATTGTTATCGATAATGTATCGGTATATGATTGTGAGCATAGCGCTGAGGAAGCGCATCAACACGAGGAGCATTCCACAGTCAACACAATTGCTTTTACCAAGGAGCAATCGTGGAAAATTGAGTTTGCAACAGAGGCTCCTTGCGTTCAACCATTCGGGCAGGTAATTAAAACAACCGCAAAGGTTGTTCCTGCAACTTCCGACGAACTTATTATTACAGCAAAAGCCAAAGGTGTTGTGGCTATGAACTCAGGTGCAGTTCTTGCAGGTAATACTGTAAAAAGTGGTACAACTCTGTTTACTGTTGGTTCAACTGGCATTGCTGATGATAACTCTTCTGTAGCATTCACCGAGGCCAAAAATAATTTCGAAAAGGCCAAGGCCGATTATGAACGTGCGCAGGAACTTGCCAAGGATAAAATTATCTCCGATAAGGATTTACAGCAATATAAGGTTGATTA
>CAZTVB010000352.1:0-3576 GCA_964616315.1 uncultured Rikenellaceae bacterium | reverse complement strand
GATAGAGGTCACTTTATGTATGCTGAATTGGACAGACTTTTTGCAGAATTGACTATTAGGCTAGAGCAGAAACCTGCAGAGGGTTATGATTTTTGCTACGACCAAATTGTGTCGTTTGGCGAATTGCTTGCTACAAAAATTGTAAGTATATACCTTAATAATATCAGTATCAATAATCGATGGATTGATGCAAGAACCTGCATTCAGTCCGATAATTCTTACCGCGAGGGGATTATTGATTTTAATACATCTAAATACCTTTGCCAAAAGGCTTTCAATTTCGAAGGCGAAAATCTATACATCACCCAGGGCTTCATAGCAGGAACGCCACTGGGAACAACTACAACATTAGGTCGCGAGGGTTCTGACTACACTGCTGCAATTCTTGCAAATTTGCTCGATGCAAAGGATGTTACCATATGGAAGGATGTTGAGGGTGTGCTGAATGCCGACCCTAAAATTTTTGCAAACACTTGCAAGCTCGATTTTGTGTCGTACCAAGAGGCAATAGAGTTGGCTTATTGTGGAGCGCAAATCATCCACCCAAAAACTATCAAACCAATACAGAATAAAAAGATTCCCCTTTTTGTAAAATCGTTCATAAATCCCGATGCGGTTGGAACCCAAATTGCCCATTCCGACTCTCAACTGAAATTGCCCCCCGTACTGGTGCTTAAGCAAAATCAGGTACTTATATCTCTGACTCCGCGCGATTTTTCGTTTGTTATTGAGGATAGTTTGAGTAAGATTTTTGCAATTTTGTACAAACACCGGGTTAAGGTAAATCTTGTGCAGAATTCTGCCATCAGTTTTTCAATATGCGTTGATGAGGAAAAACATCGCTTGCCAAAGGCAATTGAGGAACTGCAGGTTGATTTTACTGTACGCTACAACAGTAATTTGGAACTTTTAACCATTAGGCATTACACCAGGCAAGCTATTGATGAGCAGGTTGGCGATAAGGTTGTTTACCTACAGCAACGAACCCGAAGCACATCGCGTTTTGTTATGGACGCTAGGACTTTGGCTTAACCACAAAAAGTGCCTCGTGGCCTAGAAATGTGTTTTGTTTGCTGTAAACCTCAATTCCGAGGGTGTAACTTATTATTTGCTTCTGGAAGTTTCCTGTAGAGTCTATAAACCACCGTTCTCGGAATTGAACTTTCGAAACTCTATCCCTTGAAAACTCTTTTTCTTGCTCAATTGCCTTGACATCGTCAATGCTCAATACCTTATCACCCATAAACTCAATAGCAATAAATTGCCCGCTGTAAACACCGTCAATGAGGTAGTTTACTAGCGATTTCTGGTCTAAATACTGCAAACATTCTGCTTCCCAAACATCTGAGGTATCAATGTTTCTAAGTATTACATCGTATACTATTGTGTCTGCAATAACAGTAATATTCCCAGTTGATAATTGTTGGGTAGAATTTTCCTTTGGTTTATTTGATTTGGAGCAACCAAAAATAATCGATGCAATTATCAGAATTGCGAATAAATTTCTAGTCCTTAACATATCCTTTTATTTTTAAAGGCCAAGTTAGGAAAGATTTATTATCTCTACAAGAGGAATAGTGTGTGAAATTAACTAGCTTTTGGCTCAGTTTGTATGTAAAGGTCGAAGTGGATTAGGATTTCATCGTGAACTTTGATTAACCCAAGAGCAGCCACGGGTGCTTCAATTCCAAAATCGGACATTAGGAGTTGCTTTGTACCAATAAATCGGAATAAATTATTGTCAGATTTATCCCACGATACCATTATTTCGTCGAAACGGCACTTGCCATTTAGCGTAATTGCAACATTGGCTTTAAACTTCCCGCTACTCGATGATGATATTTTGCTATTTGACATCGGTACAACATTAAGCAGTTCAACCTCAATGTATGGACTTTTATTCGCTTGGAGTGTACTGTAAAAATCTTTATTTAGCAAAGGATTCTTACAATCGAACGATTTGATTTTTAGTCGCAGAGTTGCATTGGATACATTGAAAGTTTGCTTGGTAATGTCGGTATCAACAAGAATGTAACCATCAGTGAAATTATCGAAAGTAGAACATTCAAACTTGTTTATATTGCTTGAACCCGATAAGGTTAAGGAGCTCTTTTCGTTAATGGAATAGGGGATTAGGCTTCCAGTTTTGGGAAGATTTGTACTTAGTAGTAATATGGTAATGAGGTGAATAAGCATGATATTTTTTAATAGAAGGGCATTCTGTCTATAACAGAACACCCTTCCTGATTATTAACCTAGAAACCAATTGCGGCTTCAAACATTAATCCACTAAACTCAGCACCATTTCTGTAGTCGGTAGTTACAAAGTCGTTATACTTTTGAGTAACATACTCAAGTTTAATCATCATGTTTTTAGTTGTATACCAACCAGCCGATAGTTGAAGTCTGTTTATAGATATATCATCGGTATATCCTACCAATTGGCCTTTTACAGTGTTGTAGCGAGCGCCAACAAATACTTGCTCATTTTTAAGGAAGCGATAAACAACCTCACCTGCCATTTGGGTGAATTTACGGGTTTCAGGGTCTGGAACG
Organism: uncultured Rikenellaceae bacterium; assembly: GCA_964616315.1. GTDB lineage: Bacteria > Bacteroidota > Bacteroidia > Bacteroidales > Tenuifilaceae > SB25. The sequence goes on along the minus strand of CAZTVB010000352.1, from coordinate 1,020 downwards.
GTTGATGTTGCAGCCTCAACACCTTTGGCTACCTCGTAAGTTCCAAACAGTTCTAAACCTTTGAACTTAATAAATGGATTTACAGTGAATGCTGTAACCTTATTAGTAAATCCAGGGTTAATTTGTCCAGATGTAAAGTTTGTTGAAGTTGTTGTTAGTTCAAAAGCACCACTCTTATTAACAATTCTCTCAGGTTCAACAACCATATAGTAACGCGAACCTGTTCTATCGCCTGCATAAAGGGTATTCTTTGTTGTACCTCCATTGGTGTAAAGACTTCCGCTTAATCTTACTCTAAGGTCTTCGGATAGTTGTGAATCGTACCCAATCTTTGCAAGGAATGAAGGACTTTTCTTTTGTACAGCACCATCGTACTGGTAAGCTTCCTTAACGTCGCCGTTAATGATACCACTGGTTGCACCTCCCATAACAAATAAATTGTTTGTAGGATATAGGTACACCTCACCTCCAATCTCAGTAGTAAATGCATCGAGGATGTAATTACCTACAAATGCATTGAACATTGTGTTACCATTATCGCTACGGCGGAATTGTTGATCGCCATAGTTAATACCAAAGTGACCAATTTTAACTGTTACATATTTTGTAAACCATTCAGGATTGCCAAACATAGGAAGTTTGTCAATTTGAATGAAACCACCTTTTACCCAAAACTCCTGGTGGTGACGCGATGACATGTAATTTTCAAGCACAACGCGAATACCATCTTCTAGTTGAATGTCGAAGCGAAGATTAGCTGTTGCTAGGTTAAATCCATTTGCTAAGGGGTAAAGTGCATTTGTGTTGTAGGTGTTAGCACCAATGGTAACATTGTTAGCATCAGCAGTGTTGCTGTGGTCTAACATTTGGAATTGCTGAGTAAAGTTACCTCCAACTTTAACCTTTAATCCGTTGAATTTTAGTGTATCGCCCTTACTTGTTTCAAATTTATTTACCCCATTCTGGTCTGTAGGATTCCAGAAAGCTATTTTTCTCTCTTGCGCCATAACGGAAACAGTG
>CAZTVB010000351.1:0-3577 GCA_964616315.1 uncultured Rikenellaceae bacterium | reverse complement strand
TCGTTTGAGCAAATTATTGAGAAACTAGAGAAAAAACATAATGTTAGATTCTTCTATAAATCGGAATTATTTCAAAATACTAATTTTCATGAAAGCATTGTTGATCTACTATTAGATGATGCAATTGAGAAAATCAAAGAGAGGACAAGTTGTCAAACAATCATTATAGATAATCTTATCACTTTACTGCCTCCATCAAAATTTGAGGGAATTTCTAAATCGAGTAATTCCAAAGTATTAAAGATTGGCAGTTTAAGCGAATTGGGGAAGAGTTCAAAGGCATTGCTAACTGGACGCATTGTCGATGGAAAAATAGGAACTCCTTTGATTGGAGCTATTTTATACGATGAGAATTTGAAAGAGGGAACATCAACAGATTTAAATGGTGAATTTAGGTTTCAATTACCGGTTGGGGAGCATAAGTTGAAAATTTCATATATAGGTTATGAAGATTTCTTCCAAACAGTTCAAATATTATCCTCGGGTGCTGTAGATTTTGAAATTTTTGAAAGAACAGTTAACCTCGATGGAGTTTATGTATATTCTGATAGGCCTGAGAAGAATATTACAAGAACGCAAATGAGCATCGAGAAAATCAATTCAAAAGGCATAAAAGAATTACCGGTTTCCATTGGCGAGGTTGATGTAATCAAGAGCCTTACTCTACTTCCAGGTGTTCAATCTGTAGGAGAGTTTGGCACAGGGTTTAACGTTAGAGGTGGAGGAGCCGATCAAAATTTAATTCTTATAGAGGACGTTCCGCTTTTCAATACTTCGCATCTTTTCGGATTGACGTCGATAATTAACTCCGATGCTGTAAATAATGTTACTCTAATTAAAGCTGGAATTCCTGCAAAATATGGCGAAAGGGTTTCTTCTGTTATGAGTATCAAAATGAATCAAGCCACAGGAGATGACTTGAGCATGAAAGCGGGAGTTGGCCTATTAAACTGTAAAGTTCTGCTGGATGTTCCTCTGTGGAATAATAGGGTTGGACTCTCCATCGGTGGACGAAGTTCCTACTCTAATTGGATTCTAAAAAAAATGCCAGATGTTGACTTAATGAATAGTAAAACTAATTTCTACGATATTAATGGTTTGCTAAGCATTAATATCAATACCAACAATAAAATTAGTATTTTTGGTTACAATAGTTTTGACTATTTCGATTATAATACGCGAATAAATTACAGCTATAGCAGCACTATTGGATCTGCAAAATGGTACCATGCTATTTCTAAGGATTTATCCTTCAATTTAATAGCAGGTTTTAGCAACTATAATTATCAGGTTTGCGAAAAGGATTCTTCTAAATTATTCGAAGCTTCCAAGATTTATTCTTCTTTGGAATATAAGATGTTTAAAGGTAATTTTCTGTTCACTCCCAACAAAATGCACACAATAGAGTTTGGAGGAAATGCTTTTCATTATTCAATTCACCCTGGGAAGATTGAGCCCTATGGAGATGAGTCTTCTATAATCCCATTAAGTCTAAATTCGGAGAATGCACTTGAAACAGGCCTATTTATTAGTGATAATATTACAATTAACTCTAAGTTTGGTATTGATGTTGGCCTAAGGTATTCAAGTTTTATGCTTATAGGGCCTGGGCAAGAATTTGTATATAAGGAAGGCGTGCCTCGTTCAGATGAAAACATAGTTGATACATTAACCTTTTCGAAAAATAAAATTATTAAAACCTATAATGGGCTTGAGCCGCGAGTCAATTTTAGGTACACTATTGATGAATCAAAGTCAATAAAACTTAGTTATAGTAGAATAAACCAATATATTAATCTTGTATCCGTTACGTCTTCAATAACTCCTTCGGATGTATGGAAGTTAAGTAATAGATATTTAAAACCTTTAAAATGCGATCAGTACTCATTGGGATATTTCAATAATTTTTTTGGTAATTCACTTGAAACTTCAGTTGAATTTTTTTACAAGAAATTGGAAAATGCTTTGGAATACAAGAATGGAGTAGAGGTGGTAATGAATCCCAATATTGAATCAGGTTTAATAAATGCAGATGGTTATAATATGGGTATGGAAGTCTATGTTAAGAAAAATACAGGTAAGTTGGGCGGGTGGATTAGCTATACCTTATCTCGATCGATGAGACGAACTAACGGAACATGGGATGATGAAATAATAAATGATAACAAATACTTCCCCTCGAGTTACGATAAAACCCATAATCTGGTTGTAAATGCAAATTATTATATTTCTCAGAGATGGAGGTTTGCTGCAACTTTTACATATAACACAGGACGACCCGTTACAATTCCTGAATACGAGTACTATTTGAATGGCTATAAGTACATATACTATTCTGATAGAAATGAATATCGGCTTCCAGACTATCACAGATTAGATTTGTCTATCACATTAGGAGAGTCCCTTCGGATTAAGAAAAAGTGGAAGGGAAGTTTTACCTTTTCCGTAATTAATGTGTATGCAAGAAAAAATGCTTACTCTTTATACTATCAAAGGAATAACTCAGTTTCAGATAACAGTTATAATTTGTATAAACTTTATATTATTGGAAAACCCTTTCCTACTGTGACCTATAATGTTGTATTTTAAACATATCGTTTTAATAATGAAATCTAAAATTCTGTTTATATTTCTAATTATACCGTTGCTTTATTCGTGTAAAGAAGTATACTACCCCGATTTGAATAGCACTGAAAAAATACTTGTTGTAAGTGGAAATATTACCGACCAACATGGCTTTCAAACTATTTCGCTATCGTGGGCGAAATCCTTTAACAATAATGATAATTTGGAGCCTGTTAAGAATGCTCAGGTTTATATTACCGATAAGAGCCTTGAAAACTATTTTTTTGTAGAAGGAGATAGTGGAGTTTATTATTCGGATACACTTGTATTTGTTCCTCAAATTGGAAATGCCTATAAATTAAGGGTTGTATTGGAAAGTGGTGAGGAATACGAGTCAGATTATCAGGAAATGCTACCTTTTGATACATTAGGAGAAATTTATGGGAAAATCGAACAAAAAGATTTCATTGTTGATAATGGTGATAATTTGCTAGTTAGAACCTATGAGGGCATGCAGCTCTATATGCCTATTCCTGTAAGTAATGGCGCAATACCTAAGTATCGGTTTGGTTTTAAATTGCAAGCGCAATACGTCTGGAGTTTTGATTCGGGGCCAGATCTATTTCTTTACTATTGTTGGAAGACTCTAAAAAATCCATCTAATATAAATATTACAGGTTCTCAGCACGATGTTAGTATTGAAGACTCAATCATTCACTCATTGTGTTTTTTACCAATGAATCAGGATTATTGGAATTTACCTTATGCTTGTCGTTGTTTTGTGATGAGTGTTGAAGTGTATAGGCTAAACGATGAAAGTTATTCGTTCTATAAAAAAGCATATGATCAATTAGAAGCGGACAACTCGATTTTTGATCCAATTGCAGTACAACTGCCCAGTAACTTGAAATGTGTAAGTAATTCAAATAAGAGAGTTCTTGGCTTTTTTGAAGTGTCTTCAATATCCAGTTCAACATACTACATACTTGAGGGGAAATCCTCAACGGTTACT
>CAZTVB010000350.1:0-3588 GCA_964616315.1 uncultured Rikenellaceae bacterium | reverse complement strand
GATATATAAACATTATGCTTTCTATTAACCTCTACCTTCCACCTTCTAACTTCCATCTTTTTAGACTACCTTTGTAGCAGAATAAATATAAAAGAATGAGAATCGACATTATCACCGTACTTCCCGAATTGCTTGAGAGTCCGCTAGGACATTCCATCATAAAACGTGCGCAGAAAAAGGAACTTGTGGAAATTAAACTCCACCATTTACGCGATTTTACTCATAATAAGCACCGCACTGTGGACGATTACGCCTTTGGCCCAGATGCTGGAATGGTTTTAAAGGTTGAGCCAATTTATGAGGCCATTGAAAAACTGAAAACAGAGCGAGAGTACGATGAGATTATATACACTTCGCCCGATGGCGAACCAATGACCCAAAAATTGGCCAATCATCTTAGTACCAAAAAAAATATACTCATACTTTGCGGTCATTACAAAGGAGTAGACCATAGAGTGCGCGAACACCTAGTAACCCGAGAAATTTCAATAGGTGACTACGTGCTCTCTGGCGGCGAACTTGCTGCCGCAATTATTGTGGATAGTGTTGTGCGTTTAGTCCCAGGTGTTTTATCCGATGAGACCTCTGCCCTCACCGACTCATTCCAGGATTGCCTACTCGCACCGCCTGTTTATACTCGACCTGCAGAATTTAAAGGATGGAAAGTTCCAGAAATACTTCTCTCAGGAAATTTCAAGGAAATTGAGAAATGGCAAATGGAGCAGGCTTTAGAGCGCACAAAAAAACTTAGGCCGGGCTTGCTGGAAGAATAGACTCTTCCATTATAGAATCCCCTCTACTTCTTACAATACTTAAACATCCACTCCTGTGCCTCAAATTTCCCATACTGATGCGATATAGAGTAGCATCGGCAAGCTTCTTTAATTTCTCCAAGGTTATGATGGGCTATTCCTCTGTAAAAATATGCTTCTGCAATATTGTACTCATTGGCAATAGCAAAATCCAGTTCAACTATAGCCAAACGGGGTTGTTCCGTTTTTATGTAAGTTAAACCACGCAAGTATCTGTACTTTGGATTGTTTGGGCTTGTTTTTGAAAGTTTTGCCAATGCAAAAAGTGCATCAACATATTGCCCTCCATCGTAGGCGCTTTGCGACAGGAGTTCAATTGCTTTAGTATCGTTTGGGTAGAATTCTAGGTAATACTTTATGTCCTGTAATCCGTTGGCGGGTTCATTCATCTCGTTGTAGGCCTTTGCTCTAACAAGGTGATACTTTGGGTTAGCACCAGATTCTTCAATTGCCTCATCTAATTTCTTGATTGCTTGCGGGTATTGCTTTTTAGCAATTAATGCTTCGGCAATCTTTACAAGGTATAACGGATTTTTACGGCTCTTCTGGTATGCAATAGAATAATCATCGGCTGCAGCGGAAGGATTATTCAGATTTAGGTACGCATCACCACGCAATTCATAAAGTGTGTATCTGCTTTTTGTGCCTTTAATTCTTGCATTTAGCAATTCCAAACTCTCCTCGTAGTTTTGGTTTCCATTCAGGTATTCGGCCTCAGCAATAGCCTTGTCGAGCGAAGTGTACCAGTCTTTGCTCCAGAGATTTTTCCAACTTATAGAACTATGATACTTTTCAAACACATCTTCAAGCAGAATAACACTCTCTTTCTCCCTTTGAGCCGATTCTAGGTTCTTCCTCAACCAATCGAAACATTTTGCCGTATCGCCAATTGTGCAATAAGCTTTTGCCAGCCTATAGTTTGCAGAACCAGTCCTTGTTGATTCTGCTTTTTGGAAAAATTCTATAGCATCAAAGTAATTCTCGTTTAGTAAGTATGCATCTCCAATTCCTATCAAATACTGAAACCGCATTGGCTTCAATGCTTTGCAGGAATCAGCCCACTGTAAGACCTTTGCTCTATCCTGCATATCAATTGCTGCCTGAAGTCGATAGTAGGCTTCTGGCATTTGTTGGGCGTTTAAGCGAATAAAACCTATACAAAAAACAAGAAATGCTATTATAACTCGATGGTTCAAAGTCAATTTATTTAAAATTCAAATTTACTTTCGAAGTAGGTTTTTAACCTTACTAATCTCCATAAAGGTTGCACCATTGCTTGGTCCAAAGCTACCACCAATAATTAGAACCATATCCTCCGATGCTATCTTTCTACGTTCAAGCATCAAGCTAATTGCATCGGTTAAGAAGTGGTCGCGCGATTGGCGTGGCTCCATATAAACTGCCTCTACTCCGTAAGATAAAGCCAATTGGCGCATTACGTTTGGTTTATAGCAAATTGAGTACACAGGAACTCTTCCGCGGAAAGCTGCCAAGTAGCGTCCTGTCCGACCTGTAAGTGTATCAACAATTATCGCCTTTATGGGTAGCGAACTGCAAGCCCGCACGGCAGAACGTGAAAGCGTTGCAGTAATTTCGTTATTAACCCTAACCAAATTCAGCGTATGGTCAGGCTCTAAAACCTCTTCCACCTCGCGAGCAACGCTAGTCATTGCCTGAACCGATTCTAAAGGATATGCACCGTAGGCAGTTTCTCCACTAAGCATAATGGCATCGGCACGTTGGTAAATTGCATTGGCAATATCGCTAATCTCGGCACGGGTTGGACGAGGATGCTCAATCATAGTATGGAGCATTTGCGTGGCAATAATTACAGGCTTTTTGCTCTCAATACATTTTTTCACCAACCTACGTTGAACAATTGGAATTTTCTGAGCAGGAATCTCAATGCCCAAATCGCCACGGGCAACCATAATACCATACGCCTGGTCAAGAATTTCATCAATATTATCAACGCCTTGCTGATTCTCAATTTTAGCGATAATTTTAATTTGACTATTATGCTGATGAAGAATCTCCTTTATCTCCATAACATCGTGCTTGCTACGAACAAAACTGTGAGCAATAAAGTCCAAGTCGTTATCAATGGCAAATTTTACGAAGTCTTTGTCCTTTTGAGTTAGCGACGGAAGGTTAATGTGAACATTAGGCAGATTAACGCTTTTACGCAACTTAATCATTCCACAATTCATTACTTCGCAGAAAAGGGTGGTTTCGCTTTTCTCAAGAACCTTAAGTTCAAGTTCACCATCATCTATAAGAATAGAATTTCCAACAGGAACTTCCTTTGCAATATTGGCATAGCTAACGTAAATAGTATCGCTGCACGATTCACCTTCAGGATTTCCTACAATCTTTATTTTATCACCTGTTTTAACAGTAATCTCTAAACCCAGCGACGATGTACGAATTTCAGGGCCTTTGGTATCAACTAAAATTGCTATACTCTCCGAAACCTCACGAATTTTTGCAATAACAGCCTTGGCTGTTTCCGGATTCATATGTGCGGTATTTAAACGGGCAACGTTCATCCCAGCATTATAAAGGCCTCTAATAAAATCAACATCGCAACGCTTGTCCGATATGGTGGCAACAATCTTAGTTCGTTTTAGCATATAGTTTGGATTTATAGTGCAAAATTACTTAAGTTATGGAATAATTCATACGCTAGGTATGTTTTAGTGATAATAAGGTATGCAAACGTTAACTTTGGTAATAATTCTTCAATTTGTTGTTTGTTTTTTCTACATTCGTGTAT
>CAZTVB010000349.1:0-3591 GCA_964616315.1 uncultured Rikenellaceae bacterium | reverse complement strand
GTTAGAATTATTAACTCACAGTTGATTAAGTTTAAAAATACTAATAAAAATCAAAGGTTCAAATCAAACATTCGCAAATATATATGAAAATACTACACCTTAAACTTTTTTAATAATTATTTTGAGTTTGATACCTACTCCAGTAATCCTTTATCCCTAAAAAGTAGCAGTATGGATGAAAATGGCACAATAACGTATTTTTCTTTATTGAACTCAACCTCCACAGAGTTCTCGTGGAGATAAACTGCCATATCGCCAATGCTTGCTTGGAGAGGAAAATACCTTGGGTGTTCTTTTTTCTTCCATGGTTCGTCGGTTTCGGTTACTGTTGGAATTGGATAACCTGGGCCAACCTTTATTACATACCCACAGTGTGCTTTCTGTTTCTCCTGTATACCAGGCGGAAGCAGCAATCCAGTTTTGGTTCTTTCATCCGGATTTTTGGGTTTAATTAAAACCCTATCGCCAACAACAATTAGACTATCAAAATCTTTAGGGTCAAAAGAAAGTGACATAGTTTTTGTTTTTTGTACTCGAAAATAGTTGTTTGTCGTCAATTAGCATTATTCTATCCCAAAATTGTTGACAGTATTGTGTTTATAGTTTAAATTACAACGATTTTTCTTATTGAGTATGGATATTGAAATATTTTTCGAATCACTATATGCCCAGTGCTCATATATTCCAGAATATAAGTCTGTAATGGTTGTTTGGAGCGGAAAACAAACCAATCAGGAGTATAAAAAAGCCATACTGGAATGCCTTGAGTTCCAGGAAAACGCTAAAGCGCCCATTGTTAACTATATTTCCGATATTCGAAACCAATCTATAGTTGACCCAGAGGCTCGAAAGTGGTTTGAGAATATTGCATTACCAAAGGCTGTTAGCCATGGGTTAAAGCGAGCTGCTGTTATTTTGGACTCAAATGCTTTTAAGAAGTACCATTTTGATATGATTTATCAGGTTGTTGGTGTTTACAAATTGCCTTTGAAGCATTTTGGTAACTTGGAGGATACCCTTCAATGGTTTTCTTCTTTTAACGATATATGATAGTTATTCATCCCGTCGCACAGTACTTGGCGAAAATGCAGGTAAACAAACAGCAATATACTCAGCTCCGCCTTCGTAGGGGGAACTATACTGTACCCATTCATTGGCTGGAGCAAGCATCGCTTGTCCTTCCTTAATATCCATCTCCTCGGATTTAGTTTTCACCCGAAGAGTACCTTTTAGTACAACCGTGTACTCGTTAAACTCTGGTGTTTGGCCTGGCTCAACCCATCCTGCAGGGCTTTTCATCTTGGCTATTGACACTTCCGATGTTTGGCTGTTCACTCTACCAAAGAACTCTTCAATTAACTTGGGTTTATTTCCAGCGGCCTCAATAACCATAGGTTTATCAATTTTTATTGCCATAATTTAATCTTTTTGTTCTAAGTAAAATTAATAGAATAGTTGCAATAACAATTATTGCTGTAACAACAAGACTTCCTTCCAGTCCAAAGCCACCACCAGTAATTAGTTCGTTGCCCTCAAAGTTGGTCTGCATAAGGGTTTCGCCAGTTAGTTTGTTGCCGCTAACCTGAACGCCGTATATACTATTCATGGTAAAGTTCCATGCGCTGTGGAATCCGCAGGCACCCCAAAGATTCTCGTCGTAGAGAGCCAATATTGCCAAGAAAATTCCTATCAAAAAAAGATTTACAATTGCAACCACGTTTAGATTTGGGTTTGCTGCATGTAACAGAGTAAAAATCAATGTTGATAATACAATACCCAGCCAGGGCCAGTGCCTAACGGCAATACTCTGCATAAACCAACCCCGCATAAATATCTCCTCTGAGGCGCCTTGTATTAGGAAAAATCCCAGAACACTGAGAATTGATAGCACAGAGTATATGTTGAAATTGAAGGAGTAAACAATGTTTGCTTTAGATGACGATGCAACTATTATAAACGATACCGACAGTAATAGCAAGCCAATAATTACACCTTTGGTATAATCGCGGAGTTTTCGTCTTCCAAAAAATCCTAGCGAGGCGAATGAGCGTTTCTCTACGAACTTTGCGTATAGCCACACAAATACAATAAAAAACACAAACTGTAAAAGGTTGGCAATTAGTTCTGGAAGTTCGTAACCCAATCCTTTAAATGTCATAATAAAAATAGCAGAGGTAATTAATGTGGCAAAAAGAATCCCCAGAAAGGCTACAAACGTAATCCCTCCATGAATTCGCTCCATATTCAAAGACTCTGAGTAGAGTTTGTTTTCCTTACTGAATGGCCAAAGTATCGATTTTGTCATTTTACAGATAATTTAAAGTACATTTGTGAATAGGACCAAAATATAGCAATAAAGTTACACTTACGTTTCAACATTGTAAAAATATGGTTGTTATATTGTTTTAAATTGCTGAGTTGATGTCGATAAAAGTAATAGTGGCCGTTACTGGCGCGAGTGGTTCAATTTATGCTCAAAAGTTGATTGAGCAAATGCTTGTGCATAGCAATAAATTCAAGGAAATAGCACTGATACTCTCCGAGAATGGTAGTAAGGTTTGGGAATATGAACTGGGCAAAATACCTATATTCCCAAAACCTGTAACCGTTTACGAAAATACCAATATGTTTTCGCCAGTGGCATCGGGCTCTGCCGCTTACAATACTATGATCGTTGTGCCCTGCACCATGGGAACACTTGGCAGAATTGCAACGGGCACTAGTCCTGATCTTATTTGCCGTGCAGCCGATGTTATGCTTAAGGAGCGGCGCAAGCTGATACTTGTTCCACGCGAGTTACCCTACAGCCTAATCCATATCGAGAATATGAGAACAGTAACCCTTGCTGGGGGAATAATACTACCCGCAAGCCCCTCATTTTATAGTCTTCCAAAAAATATCGATGAATTGGTTTTAACCGTGGTTAATCGAATTATGGATGTTGCAGGAATTGAAACTAGCCATTATAGGTGGGGCGATACAAAGTGAATTTTGAACAAGGAATAACAAATGATGATTTTTGAATTATTTTACTTAATAACTTATTAGCCCAATGCCCCCCCTACAGGTTATATGCATAAGCCAAAGTCCCAATGCTTACTTTAGATGATGTTCCCGTTAAAATAGTATTTGCGCAAACCTCTAGCGTAGCACCCGTTGTTACAACATCATCCACAAGAAGTACGTGTTTATTTTCAACTTTCTCGGGGTTGATGATAGTAAACGCTTCGGAAACATTTTTCACCCGCTCTTCTCTGGATTTTTTGGTTTGGGTTTGAGTATACTGGTTACGGATTAGCACATCGGTTATTACAGGAATACCCATTCCTTTAGAAAGTCCATCGGCAATCTTTTCCGCTTGGTTATATCCGCGTTCCTTAAATCGTTTAGGGTGTAATGGTACAGGAATAATTGCATCGATGGATGAGTATATTTCCGATTTTTTAAGTTCATGGCCAAATTCCTCTCCAAGTTTAACGCCAATATCGTAGCGTCCAGCGTACTTGAGTTGATGAAGTAGTTTACGGTATCGGCTACCCTTTGCAAAAAAGAAAAAGGAGCAGGCGTTCTCAACGTTCACCCTGCCCCAAA
>CAZTVB010000348.1:0-3624 GCA_964616315.1 uncultured Rikenellaceae bacterium | reverse complement strand
CCTCCATAAAGCAGTACTCGCAACCCTCAGCCACCATTCGAGCAAGCAAAGCGTTTAGCTGAATTTGGTCGGGGGTAGTATGTGTGGCAGGAATCTCTATATCGCCAATGTAATTAACCACAGTTGAGAGTAAGCCCGACTTATGGCTCAACAATCCAGCCATCTTGTAAAGCAAAGTTGCAGTGGTAGTTTTTCCGTTTGTTCCAGTAACACCCACTAACCTCAACTTCTCCGAAGGATTGCCGTAGAAAGCCGATGCCATTAAACCCAATGCGTACGATGCATCTTCAATCTTGATGTAGGTTGTTTTGGGTGATGTTTCGGCAGGCATTTGCTCGCAAACTATAACCGAAGCACCTTTGTCAATTGCAGTAGCAATGAACTGATGTCCATCAACCTGAGTACCCTTTATTGCAAAAAAACAAAATCCGCGGTCAACCGTTCTGGAATCGAACGTTAAACCAGCCACCTCAACATCCAACGTGCCAACAGCATCGAACTTGAGCGATTTTGGTAGTATGTTTTTTAGTGTAATCAACATTGTTTTTTATAAATATCGTTTCGTATTTCTACTTTTTATTTTTTGTTATTAGTTGTTAGTGATGGGTGAAAAGTTACTTGTGACTTTATAACATCCTCAACCTTTCAATACACCATCAACTATCAACGAACAACGAACAACAAACCAATTCTTCCTAACCTAAACTCATCTCCAAGAATACAGTACTTCCCGGAGCAACCTTAGAGCCTGCCTGAATGGATTGAGAGCGAACAGAGCCTCTGCCCTGAAACTTCACCCTTAGTCCGGTATTCTCTAGCAGGAATAAAGCATCCTTTAGTCCCATTCCAACTACATTTGGAACAGTTTTCTTGGATACATTCAGTTTTTTCAACTCAACCTTAACGCTATCGCGCTCGGTAGTGACCCAATCGGCCTTTTTATCAGCCTTTTCAAAAGGAATATCCAGTTCGTCTAGCACTTCTGCTAAAGCCTCTCTGCTACTCGATTTTGCCTGTGGTATCTCTTTAAAATCTCCACTATCGTCAACCTCACGGAACCACTCAGGACTGGTGGCGTAAACCTTATCGGATATCTCCTTAAAGATTGGTCCTGCAACCACGTTCCCATAATAAACACTGTTCGAGGGCGAGTTTACAACAACAATACAGGAATACTTAGGATCGTCGGCTGGGAAATAGCCTGCGAACGATGCAGAGTAACTTACCCTTCCACCATGTTTGTAACCTCTAGTGCCCTTTGCAACCTGTGCAGTACCAGTTTTCCCGGCAATTTTATATCGAGGATTTTTTAGGTTCATAGCAGTACCTTGCTCCACAACACCCTCAAGCACCTCCTTAACCTTGCGCAAGGTTGACCTTGAGCAAATTGACGACGAAATAACCTCGGGGGAGAAAGACTCGACCACCTGTCCGTGTCTTACCAACGATTTCACCAAACGTGGCTTAACCATTCTTCCATTGTTTGCAATGGCGTTGTAGAAGGTAAGGATTTGAAGCGGTGTAAGCCTTAACTCATAACCTATACTCATCATTGGCAATGACATACCCGACCAATACTTTTCACCAGGATATTTTATGTAAGGTGCCACCTCGCCTGAAATTGAAATATTCAGGGGTTGGTTGAGTTTCATCGCATAAATTCTATCAATAAAATCCCGTTCTCTTCCTTTAAAATGCTTTCCCACCAACTTTACTACTCCCACATTGGACGATACCTCAAAAACCTCCTTTACAGAAATTTTACCGTGACCTTCCTCCTTGGAATCAGTAATTGTCCTATCATAAATCTTATACTTTCCATTCCCTGTATTAACCGTATCGTCCAACTCCATTTGTCCATCCTCAAGCAAGGCTACTAGAGTTGGAATTTTCATGGTTGAACCCGGCTCTGTGCTCTCACCAACTGCGTAGTTATACATTTCGGAATAACTACCATCATCCTCGCGCTTAAGGTTTGCTATTGCTTTAATATCGCCGGTAGCAACTTCCATAAGAATAGCACAACCATGCTCAGCATTATGTTTATCAAGCTGAGTTCGCAATGCAGCTTCGGCAACATCCTGTAGTTCTACATCAATGGTAGTTACAACATCGGCGCCATCCTCGGCATCAATCTGATCCATACTTTTCACCTCAACCCAACTATTCCCAGGTATACGCTGATGAACTCTTAGCCCAGCCTTGCCTTTTAGGGCATAATCGAATGCTCCCTCAACACCAACAGCAACGCCACCATCGTTAACCGTTCCAATGGTACGTGCAGCCATTGTTGCGTGAGGTAGAATACGCTTATTGCTCTGCACCGGAATAAATCCGCCTTTATTCTCGCCCAAGCGAAACAACGGAAACTTCTTAATTTGCTGTAACTCTATATAATTTACCTTTCGAGGTGCAACAGGGTAGAAACGTTTATTCTTAGCCAACCGACGGGCATTTGTCAGTTCCGATTTGTATGCGTACCTCGACCTATCCCTAAAAAAGTTCGAGAGACAAATTGCCAACGAATCGATATTTGCATTGAAAACAGAATCGGTAACGCCACCGGCAAGCAAATCCATCCTTAAATCGAAGTAAGGAATTGATGTGGCCAAAACCCGTCCATCGGCAGCGCATATATCGCCACGGTTAGGAGTTACAATGATATCTTTATAGGTAATAACCTTTGCTTTTGCACGCCACTTATGCCCCTCAACAAACTGTATGTAGATAATTTTAGCAATAATGCCTAACCCCAGCAGCACGAAAAATACGTACACTACTGCAATTCGGGTTAATATTTCTTTTTTTAACGACATTGTTGCTTTTAATCTGTTTACTTTATCTTTTTAGGTGGAACAGTCGATTCCTTCAATTCCAACCCTTTTTCCTCAACCAACTTAACCACCTCCGATTGCTTGCTGATAAACATCAACTCTGCAGCGGTGGTGATAGACTCGGCACGTAAATTCTTCAACTCAGTCTTCACCTTTTGGTCGTTGCGCATCAACTTATCGTACCGGTAGTGGTTTGCTATATAGATAACCGCCAAGAACACAAGGAACAGCACGTAAGGGAGTTGCGCCGAAATATTCTCGTGTGTTAGAATATTTCCGCTGAGGAAATCCTTCACCTTAACACCCTTCTTATCCTTGGGCTTGGGTGGCTGCTGCTCATCGATAAACTCAACCGGTTGCTCGCTAATCTCGCTCATAGTTTACTTCCTATTCTAAGTTTTGCGCTACGCGCTCTGCTATTGCGTTCCAACTCCTCGTCGGTTGGGACAATTACCTTACGGTTAATTTGTTCAAAAGGCACAGTACGATTTCCCATAAAGTCGGGGTTGTCGTCGCCCTCAAAATTTCCGTTGCGAAAATAGTTCTTCACCAACCTGTCCTCCAACGAGTGGTACGATATAACCACCAATCGTCCATCCTGCACCAAGCACTTCTCCGCGTTCAGAATCATACTTTTAAGCACATCCAGTTCATGGTTCACCTCAATGCGAATTGCCTGAAAAACCTGAGCCAGCGTTTTATTCTGAATCTTTTGTGGAATCATCGGCTTGAGAAGCTCGGCCAAATCCTCCACGGTTTCAATCGGCCTATTTGAACGCTCGCGGCAAAT
>CAZTVB010000347.1:0-3629 GCA_964616315.1 uncultured Rikenellaceae bacterium | reverse complement strand
AAAAGGTAGATGTTGTTGATAATTATTTTGGAACTCAAGTTGCCGATCCTTACCGTTGGCTTGAGGATGATAAGTCACCAGAGGTTGCTGAATGGGTAAAAGCGCAAAACGAGGTGACATTTAATTACCTGAACCAAATTCCTTTTCGCTCAAAAATCAAGGATCGATTAACTGAGATATGGAATTACACGTCAATGGGCACTCCATTTAAAGAGGGTGGTCGTTACTATTTCTTCAAAAAAGATGGTTTGCAAAACCAAAGTGTGCTTTACACTATGGAATCGCTTACCTCTGAACCAAAAGTTTTACTTGACCCAAACACATTTAGCGAGGATGGTACAGTAGCATTATCAGCGGTAGTTCCTTCGCGCGATGGTAAATATTTGGCCTACTCAACCAACGACGGCGGCTCCGACTGGCAAAAAATTAGTGTACTTGATCTTGCCACAGGACAAAAATTAGCCGATGAAATTAAGTGGGTTAAGTTCTCATCAATTGCATGGTACAAAAACGGATTCTTCTATAGTCGCTACGATGCACAAAAAGAAGGCTCTGAATTATCAAATATCAACCAAAATCACAAGGTATACTATCATAAAATTGGCGAAAATCCTGATAATGACGAATTAATATTCTCCAACAAGCAATTTCCATTAAGGAATTATTCGGCTCAAACAACTGATGATGAGAAATACCTCATTATCTATGAAACAGAATCTACTTATGGGAATTCTATTTACATCCGTAATCTTTCTGACAAAAGAAATGATTTTTCACAATTAACTACTGGCTTCGAATTTGAATACAGCGTTCTTGATCATATTGATGATCATCTAATTGTACTTACAAACTACAAAGCTCCAAAATACAAACTAATAAAAATCAATATTAATACCTTAGAGGTAGGAAATTGGAGAGACCTTCTTCCTGAACGCAAGGATGTACTAAGCAGCTGTGCACTTATTGGCGGCAAAGTTGTTGCAAACTATATTGTTGATGCCAAAAGTAAAGTTGAAGTTTACACTTTGGAAGGAGAAAAGGTATCTGATATAGAATTCCCAACCTTAGGAACAATGGGAGGAATCAGCGGTTCCATAAATGATACTGTTGCATTCTACAACTTCTCATCATTTACTGTACCATCTGTGGTTTATAAGTATAATATCGAAACAAACCATTCCACAGAATTTTTCAAACCTGAAATAAACTTTGACTTTAGTAATTACGAAACCAAACAGATTTTCTACACCAGCAAGGATGGCACTCAGGTTCCAATGTTTATTGTTCATAAAAAAGGAGTGGAATTAAATGGTGATAATCCTACATTGCTTTACGGTTACGGCGGATTTAATGTTAGTTTGATGCCATACTTTAGCACATCTCGCTTGCTTTGGCTGGAGAATGGCGGAGTATATGCAATGGCAAACCTTCGCGGAGGTGGTGAGTATGGTGAAAATTGGTATAGAGCAGGAACTAAACTCAACAAACAAAATGTGTTTGATGATTTTATTGCTGCTGCAGAATATCTTATAAAGGAAAGATATACATCTCCTAAAAAGTTAGCCATTCAAGGAGGCTCAAACGGCGGTTTGTTAATTGGTGCAGTTACCAATCAGCGTCCTGACCTATTCAAAGTGGCAATACCTCAAGTTGGCGTTATGGATATGCTTCGTTTCCACAAATTCACCATTGGTTGGGCTTGGGTTAACGACTATGGTTCCAGCGAGGATTCCATCCAATTCTTAAATCTCCAAAGATATTCACCTCTACATACTATTCAATCTGGGGTTAAGTATCCTGCGATTTTAGTAACTACCGCTGATCATGACGATAGAGTAGTACCAGCTCATTCATTCAAGTATATTGCTACAATGCAAGAAAAAAATAGAAGAGCAAAGAACCCTGCCATTATAAGAATTCAAACCCGAGCAGGACATGGAGCTGGAACGCCCACATCGTTAATGATTGAAGAGTATACCGACATTTACTCATTTACATTCTTTAATATGGGAATTGATATAAAGTAATAAAAACAATAAGTCATTTCTAAAGGGCTGAGTATAATCTCAGCCTTTTTTTATTAACAACAGCAAATACAACCGTCGAAAATTTTAACTTAGCATTCCAAACAGAAAAAATAGCGAAATGCAATATCTTGTAATTGAGGGAAATATAGGTGCAGGAAAAACAACCTTGGCTACAATGCTTGCTCAAGACTTGAATGCAAAACTAATACTAGAGCAGTTCGCCGACAATCCTTTTTTACCCCAATTCTATCAAAACCCCGAAAGGTATAGCTTTCCGTTGGAGCTATCGTTTCTGGCCGAACGCTATAAACAACTAAATGTTGATTTAAGAACAGGCTCTCTTTTCCAAAACCTTACCATAGCGGACTATTTTTTCATGAAATCATTAATTTTTGCTCAAAACACGCTTACAGGGGATGAACTTCAACTCTACAAACAAATCTTTTCTATAATTTACAACACTCTTCCAAAACCCAACCTATACGTTTACCTTCACCTCTCTACAGACAAACTACTTCAAAACATAAAAAAAAGAGGAAGAGATTACGAACAAACAATTACTGCAGATTATTTAAATAATTTGACCCAAGGTTATTTTGATTTCTTCAAACAACACCCCGATTATACGTTTTTAGTAATAGATACTAGCAACTTAGATTTTGTTGCAAATGCTGAGGATTATCTAAAAATAAAAGAGGTTATTTTTGACAAAAGCTATAATAAAGGTGTTAATCGTGTTACATTTTAGCATAAAATTCTTATATTAGCTGATGTTTCTTTTCGATATTTCGAAAAGAGTGTTATGTTTGCAATCATTATTTATACTGAATACTAAACAACTAACCAATTTGATATGAAAATGAAAGGTTTAAAATTTGCAATCATCGCTCTAGCTGCAGTTATACTTAGCGCTTGTGGTGGTGTAGAAAAAATGAAGGAACTACCTGCCGGATTTACTCTAAAGGTAACCCCAAACCCTATGGAAGTTCACGGCAATAAGGTAAAAGCAACCATAGAAGGTACTATTCCTGCGAAGTATTTTAACAAAAAAGCTACTGTTGAAATTACTCCTGTTATTGTTTATAATGGTGGCGAATTAACTTTACCTGTAAAAGTATTACAAGGTGAAGATGTTCAAGCCAACAATCAGGTGATTAACTACGAAGCTGGTGGATCATGGAAACACGATGTAGAGTTTGATTATAAAGACGAGATGTTCCGTTGCGATATTGAACTTCGTTTTGTAATTCTTTACAAAGACAAAAAAGTTCCTTTTGAAGCTCCTCAAAAAATTGGTATTGGAACATTAGCAACTTACAAATTAGTTGATATTGATCCAAAACCTATCATGATAAAGGATAAATTTGTTCGCGTTACTCCAGAACAAAAAGAAGCTCAAATCAACTTCGTAATCCAGAAATCTGACATTCGTAAATCTGAACTTACTAAGGAAGAACTTAAAGTTTTAAACGATTTCCTACTTGCAGCTTCTCAAGCAAAGAACAAAGAGGTTAAGGAAATTAAAGTTTCTGCTTATGCTTCTCCAGATGGTCCAGAAAAACTAAACGAAAAACTATCTCAAGAGCGTGGTAAGAATACCGA
>CAZTVB010000346.1:0-3643 GCA_964616315.1 uncultured Rikenellaceae bacterium | reverse complement strand
ATTATTCAGTACCCATCGGCAAAAGGAACCGTACGCGATTACTCTGCTTTTGTGGCAAAAACACACGAGGCTGGTGCGCTAGTTTCTGTTGCTGCCGATTTACTTGGCTTAGCGCTATTAACACCTCCAGGCGAATGGGGTGCCGATATAGTTTTTGGAACAACCCAGCGTTTTGGCGTTCCTATGGCGTTTGGTGGTCCTCACGCTGCTTACTTTGCTTGTAAAGATGAGTTCAAGCGCAGTATGCCTGGTAGAATCATCGGTGTGTCAATTGACCGTCATGGAAACAAAGCGTTACGTATGGCGCTTCAAACCCGCGAACAGCATATTAAACGTGAGCGTGCTACATCAAATATCTGTACTGCACAGGCATTGCTAGCTATTATGGCTGGAATGTACGCTGTTTATCATGGTTCTGAGGGTATCAAGAGAATTGCAAACTACATTCATAGCGTTGCAGTTTTAGTTGCTAACGAGTTGGGTAAACTTGGTTATACCCAGAATGTTCGTAGCTACTTCGATACTTTAGAGTTTACTCTTCCTGCAAATGTTAAGGTTGACGATTTACGTAAGATTGCCCTAGAGCATCAAATCAACCTAAACTATAAAGCAAACGGTACTGTAGGTATTAGCATTGATGAGGCTACTGGTATTTGCGATATCAACAACTTAATTGGTGTATTTGCAAAGGCTGCCGGAAAAACTGCTACCGAAATTAAATCCATTAACGAGGCTTGCACAGTTCCTGCTAATTTGAAACGTACAAGTGCAATTCTAACCGAAAAGGTTTTCAATAGTTTCCATTCCGAAACTGAGATGATGCGCTACATCAAGAAGCTTGAGCGTAGAGATATCGCATTAAATCACAGTATGATATCGTTGGGTAGCTGTACAATGAAGTTGAACCCTGCTACCACAATGCTTCCATTAAGTTGGGCTGAGTTTGGCAATATGCATCCATTTGTTCCTGCCGACCAAGCTCAAGGTTATATGGAGTTGATTAAGGAGTTGGAAAAACATCTTGCCGAGATTACTGGTTTCCACGCAGTATCGCTTCAACCAAACTCTGGTGCTGCTGGTGAGTACACTGGATTAATGGTTATCCGCGAGTATCATATCAGCAGAGGCGAATCGTACCGTAACGTTGCGTTAATTCCTGCTTCGGCTCACGGTACAAACCCTGCAAGTGCTGCTTTTGCTGGTATGCAGGTTGTGGTTGTTGCTTGCGACGAGAAAGGTAATATCAACGTTGACGATTTAAAAGCCAAAGCTGAGCAGTATAAGGATACACTATCTGCATTCATGGTAACATATCCTTCTACCCACGGGGTGTTCGAGAGCAAAATCCGCGAAATGATGGATATTATTCACCAGAATGGTGGTTTAGTATATATGGATGGTGCAAACATGAACGCACAGGTTGGTTTAACCAGCCCAGGCGAAATTGGTGCCGATGTTTGCCACTTGAACCTACATAAAACATTCGCTATTCCTCACGGTGGTGGTGGTCCTGGCGTTGGTCCAATTGGTGTTGCTAAGCACTTGGCTCCATTCCTACCAAGTCACCCTGTGGTAAAAACTGGCGGCGAAAAAGCCATTAAGGCTGTAGCTGCTGCTCCTTGGGGAAGCGCTGGTGTTATTGCAATTTCCTACGCATACATTTTGATGCTAGGAAACGAGGGTCTTACCGCTGCTACAAAAATGGCTATCCTAAACGCAAACTATATGGCTGCTAAGCTAAAGAATCACTTCAAGATTCTTTACACTGGCGAAACTGGCCGCGTTGCTCACGAGATGATTTTGGATTGCCACCACTTTAAGCAAGCTTACGGTGTTGACACTGGTGATGTAGCTCGTCGTTTGATGGACTACGGATACCACGCACCAACCGTATCGTTCCCAGTTCACGAGAGCTTGATGGTTGAGCCAACCGAGAGCGAATCGAAACAGGAGCTAGACCGCTTTATCGACTCTTTAATCTCAATTCTTGGTGAATTGGAGGACATTAAGAACGGTAAGGCCGATAAGGTTGATAACGTAATTGCAAACGCACCTCACACCGCACCCGAGGTAAGCGCCGATGAGTGGAAGCATGCTTACACCCGTAAACAGGCTGCATATCCATTGGAATGGATTGCATCGAACAAATTCTGGCCATACGTTAGCAAGATTGACTCTGGCTACGGCGACAGAAACCTTGTTTGCACCTGCGCTCCAATTGAGGACTACATGTAATTTTAAACAGATAGATTTAAGAAGGGTAGGAGTTTCCTACCCTTTTTTATTTAATGTAAATATGTTGAGGTAAGGGGTTAGTTTTGTTTAAGTTTTTATAATTTTATAGTGCAATAAAAACTATAGGGGTATTTTTAATTCTTGAAGTTAATTATATAAGAGATATAAAGTAGCCTAGACTTAGTTGTAACACAAACAGAAAAGAAGACAAAACAAACAATGAAAATAGAAGAAATGGAAATAGAAAACACATTACAAAAAGAGATAGCGGAAAAAAGAACAGAATTTAAGTCTGAAAACTATCCAATGTCAATTGGGGAACTAATCAATCTTTATGAAAAAGGTGAGATAATTATTAACCCTGACTTTCAGCGATACTTTAGGTGGACAGATATTCAAAAGTCTCGTTTAATAGAATCTATACTTTTAGGAATTCCAATTCCTTCGATTTTTGTTTTTCAACGAGAAGATGGAATTTGGGAAGTTGTTGATGGCCTCCAACGAATTTCAACACTGATACAGTTTATGAGCGAACTCCCAAAATTGGAAGACATCCCTCAAAAGGGGAAATTAAAACTTCAAGCGACAAAATATCTTCCAAGTTTAGAAGGAATTGTTTGGGAAGCAAAATCAGATGAAGATATTGAGATGCCCACCCCATTAAAACTCTTTATTAAAAGAGCTAAGTTGAACTTTTCAATTATATTGAGTGATTCAGGGAAAAATGCAAAGTTTGATATCTTTCAAAGATTAAATACAGGTGGGACTTATGCATCTGACCAAGAAGTAAGAAATAGTGTAATGATAATGGTGAATAAGCCAACTTTTTTATGGTTTAAAAAGCTTGCCTCGAATCCTGACTTTATCGAAACAATCTCTTTGTCTGACAGATTAGCTGACGAACAGTATCCGATGGAATTAGTTTTAAGACACATAGCTTTAACCCATTTTGAATACTCTCCAAAGAAGGAATTAAGTGATTATTTTGATGAAATCATAGAAACAATTTTAGCAGACCCAAAATTTCCCTACGACAAATATGAAGCAATGTTTAATCAAACATTTAAGTTGTTAAACTCTCTTGAAGGTGAAAATGTTTTCAAAAGATACGATGGTAGTTCATTCAAAGGGAAATTTTTAGAATCTGCCTTTGAAGCAATTTCAGTTGGAGTTGCTACTAATTACAGTTTTTATAATTTGCCAAATGACAATAATTTAATAAAAGAAAAAATTAAAAAAATACATACAGAAGAACTATTCAGAAAAAATACGGGTTCAGGCTCAAATGCTAGAACTAGAATACCCAAAGTAGTTCCTTTCGCTAAAGATTTTTTTTCAAAATAAATGGCAAAGAATTTATTTACATATGATGGCTTATCAAAAAAGCTATATGACGAATTTTCTTGGA
>CAZTVB010000345.1:0-3668 GCA_964616315.1 uncultured Rikenellaceae bacterium | reverse complement strand
AAGTTAGGCTTACCGCTTCGCCTTATCAAGGTCAAGCCCTCCGGGTTTTATAAAAAATCTCCACACCTCCTTCGTCGGGTAGTATTTTTCATAAAAACCTTGACAACCCTTCTCTTTCAGCCTGTTATTTGGCTTTCTTTTTTCTTTTTATTGTTTTTCTTTCTTCTTTGTCAAAAAATATATGTATGATATAACCGAACCAGAGAGTATAACGAAACCTACTATTCTCAGTCTATTCAATAGCATCATTAAGGGTATCAATAAAAAGAGCCCAGAGTTTATACTGGGCTCCAAAAACTCAAAAAAGAGGGCTCTTATTCCCCCTCAACGGTAACTTGGGCAACGGCAGTCATCACACTACCAGCTACAGCTAGATAACCCGCTGCTGTAACAATAACTGATGGTAAAGTTATGGGCGAAGCCAAGATTGCCCCGCTAACGGCTGCAAGGCACAGGCCAACTGTGCGAACAGCCTTAAAAAACTTAGGAGTGGGAGCCGTTATTCTCCCAACAAAGTTTAGTTTTCTATTTGCCATTTTCTTTGCTAATAAAGATGAACGATTCAATGTGGTTAATCCGCTTTTCAAGAAATTCAATCCGCTGGTTCATCAAGTCGTTAATTCCCTTGAATTCGGCTTTGATAAGGGCGGTTGTGGCCTTTACTTCAGTCACATCTTTTTCTACCCGCTTAAAATCCGAATGTAATTGCTTCAAAAAGTAAGCAACTATAGCCAGTAATGCCGAGAGTAAAGTGTAGAAAAAGATTTCAGGGCTTGCCATGACCTAAGTTTTATACTCCCAAAACCTTAACAAGGCACAGCGCATTCGACTTGCCTCCTTTCAGCGCATAGTTTACACCGTTAACTTGTTGGTAAAACTCGACGCCAAGAACCAAGAACAATGGATTTGTGCTATTTGCTGTTAACTGGTTAGCCAGCGTAATAGCATTGGATTGTGTAGCATCTACAGCAACATCCACACTTTGAGAGGTCACAAGTTCAAAAGTTCCTTTTTCAAAATCAATAGCAGCCCCACCCGATACAAACCGTACATGGGTTGCCCCATCGGGAGCACTAATAGCATTAGCTGGTACAAAGGCAGGAATTGCTACATTTAGCAATCCTGTTACTCGGTCAATGGTTGCGGTGTACGCAAGGAAAAGAGTAGTAGAAAGTTTTCCATTAATATTAAAATCGAACCCTTCCAACAGTTCAAGTTCACCGTCTAAAACATTTCGTTGCCCTCGTGTGCTGGTAGAATCGGCTTTTACTACCTCCATCATAGCTTGAGTTAGCCTACTCACCATTTTACTATCTGCGGCATTCTGCAGGTAGTTTCTGAATGTCAATCGAAGTAATTTTCCAGCGCTACCAGCTCGCCCAAACTCGCTGTTATTTTCCCTAGTCCTTTGAAAGGCCTCATCGCTTTGGATACGCTCTGCCGATATTCCGCCTTTGGCACGTGCCAGCATTCCATCCTGCGATTTATAGAAGGTTACATCCCCGATTGTTCCTTCCAGTTTTATGATTCCACTTTGTTTTGCCATATCACTAAAATTTAGTTAAACATGAACAAAACTATTTCAACCGTAAACGCTTTCAAAATAAGCACTTCCGCTATTGCCTAGGATTGTCCCATTTTTACCAAAAATTCCTAATTCGGTTAATTACTGATAATTAGTAATTTTGTATATTGAAACGATATGCTAAAGGCGTATTAAAGTCATGGATAGTTCATGGTAAAAACTATATGAAAACAAACCGCATGATAATCTATCCTAAGGATGTACAGCGAATAATGGGGAAAAGCAACCGGTACGGTCGGCAGTTGCTGAATAGAATTAAAGTACAGTTTGGCAAAGCACCTCATCAGTTTGTAAGCATTGAGGAATTTTGCAGGTACACAGGCCTTACTCCCGAACAGGTCATCCAGTATATTAATGATTGAAATGCTAAGACCCAAGTATTTCAAATCACACCAAATAAAATGCTTATAATCAATTAAATTTGCAGACTTTTAATGCATTTTGCAACCCAAATGCATTACTTTTTCGTATATTTGCATTGATATTGGAGTTCATCAAAGAGGCTATTCCTCACCTAAAACAAATGAGAACCAAATAGTGAACTCTCAGAAATTGTTCTTTTTAAGACATTGGTAGTTAATTATTTGCAGGCATACAAAATCGTCGGGTCACCCCGACAAAAAAGAGGCTTTTGCCTCTTTTTTCTTTTATACACATTCTTTGGAATCGGAATGATTGCCCGTTCGTCAAACAGACTAAAATTATATATTACTTATTCTCGTAAGTTCTCAAATACACCTTTATCAATTCTGTAATATCGGAGCTAAACACGTAGTTCAACTGTTTATCAGCCCAACCATTCTTTAAGGTTTCCCAATTACCGATAATCTCCTCGTTGGAGCAACCATTACAATCGTTTCCAAGACTAATAAAAATATTTCTTAGTAAGTGTAGCGTTTCTGATTTGGTACTTGTCTCGAAACGAAGATTAATCCAACCATCGGGGGAGGTTTGAAGTTTCTTCTTTAGTTTAATGATATTCTGATAAAATCCATTATCGTTCTCGGCCTCGTATTGTTCCAACTTATCGATATAATCCTTACATATTAGTACAGTATCGGTTCCTTTTTGAGAACTTTCAATATAAGCAGATATTCTCCTCTCCTTCTGTTCCGCAGTAGAATCGTTAAACTGACTAAAGTAGTTGCTCCAAACAGAATCTACAAAGGAATTAGAATCACTTTTATTAGCATTCAGCAGCAATGGAACTATTTCCAACAATCCAAAAAATACCGACAGAAATATTGCTAACCACATAAAATTTCGGATTGAGCGTAAAAACCCAAGTCTCTCTGTGTCCTTTTCCTGTTCTTTTGAAAGTAAACGGAAGGAAAGAATTGCAAGTGCTAAAGCAATTCCTATAGCACCATATTTTAAAAAATTGATTAAATCCATCCTGCAATTGGAATATTAGATTAATTATTAAAGCATCTTATCGCCCACTTTATAAAACCAAAGTAGTGAAATTCTCTTGAAATTACCCAATAAAGTAAAACTATCAACAAAAAACCACTTTTTAAAAGGAATAGTACAACTGAAATCTTAAACTTGGGAATACTTCTAAGTCGCTAATTTTAACATCGAACCAAGGCTCAATACTCGCATCCTTTACTCGTTCTTTTTCCATAAGTGTACGCGATAGGCCTATATCGAAATTTAACCCAAACTTAGATGAAATATTAAACTCTCGGCCCAGACAAACACTGCCAAAAATATATTTAGTTTCGGAATAGGCTGCATTATCGATTGAGTACGATAGCCCTTGCCGGAAATACCACACCGCACGATTGCTAAGTGCAGACACTTTACCAAAGTGATACTGATGATCCACGGTAAAGGAGTTGTACTTATACCTGTAGAGCATTAGGGCATTACCATAGTAAAACCCAACCTGATTTTTGGGAGTAATCTGCACTTTGCACCCCAAATGTATTGACTCAAAAAAACCGCCACCAGTGTTTATACTAAATGCTGGATAATCCTGAGCAATTACAATTGATACTTTTATAATGAATGCTAGTAATATTAAACTTATCTTTTTCATTCGTTCAAAATTTTAAATAGAATCTAATTGGTTTAGAAT